>CALCWF010000145.1 GCA_937906355.1 uncultured Rickettsiales bacterium | reverse complement strand
AGTTTTTTTTATTTATTGATAATGTTTCACTTGCACTTTTATTAAATTCAACCAAGCCAAGATGTTTAAAACCAGCATTTTCCAAACCAAGTGCCAAACCTCCAGCACCAGCAAATAATTCTATTGAATTAAACATAATTTTTGGAATTTTTTGATATAAAACTTAATAGTCAAAGCGGTTTTAGTTAAAGCTATTTATAGTTATTTTTATTGCAAACAATACTTTTTCTATTAAAATAGAGTAGAATGTCTGAGTCGAGAGATTGGAGAAATAGTAGCGGTATTGGCGATAGGCAGAACAGTGGTGTTGGCTCTTTTTTAGATGGAAAGGGGAAGGATTTCACGAGTCTTGTTAACAAGAACAACGCCAGATCTGACAAATCTAGCAATAGGATGAACTACAACGACGACTACGAAGATCTTATTCGTAAGGATAAAGGAGGTTCATCATTGATGAGGGGTATTGCCTTATCGTCTCTCTTTTTGTTCCTGTGTTTCACGGTGCTTGCTACTACATTGATGATATCCGTAGGTTCCGGTTCTTTATTTTTCATAGGTTCCGGGATAACAATGATTGCATTTTTTGTAAGTGTTATGTTCTGGGATACCAAGAATTTTCTTAGTAATAAAGAGAAGTTATTCGGTAAAGGTGTCTCGAAAGGAACGGTAGAGCGTGGAATTGGCGATAATAAAGGCAAACATACTGGCGGAGGTAGAGGTAGTCGTGAAGATTATCTTGAGAAAGAAGATACGATACATAGTAGCGGCGAAAGAAAGATGAATCAAGATGTATTGAGTGATGATACACGAGAAATAGATGACAATGATATTGAGGATGGAAAAGTAGACGAAGAGAGGAAGAATATAACTGAACGAGAAGACAAGACGGAAAATATTGATCGTAGCGATAGTAGGGATGATGATAGGATTACCGGGTGCATAGAGGAGAACATGAATCGTTCGAGGAAAGACGCAAGAGATATAAATGATGAATTAGGTAAGAACGACGATAAAAAGAACAATGAAAATGAGTTGGAAAAAGATGATATTATTTCTGGAAAAAATAATAGTATAAGTAATAGTCGTAAAACGAAAGGTATCGTGGATAATGGAGCGTTGAATAGAACACTAGGCGATTGGAATAATGGTATTGTTAAAGACAGCAATAGCGTGAAATATTAGATTAACCAGATTTAATTGAGACGCTGACGTTAATTAAAGCCTAGTAAAGAATATGGTAAAAAAAACTGCGAGAATTTTCACGGTAGTGATAACATTGACTTTTATTGACTTTTAATTGTTTTTATCGACAACTGAGATGGTCGATAGACATCGAGTATGAATATTGCTATATTTTTGATCTTTGGTTTTTTTACTTTTTCACTATATGCACTTATAGTGGAACAGAATCTATTTAAGAAGGTGATTTTTGCGTCGATAATACAGTCGTCCATAATATTATTATACATGATAATGGTGTGGAATATTTCCGTATCTACGCCGTTTTTTTATGGATCGAATAATGTTGGCAATTATGTAGATCCGGTTCCGCAAGTCTTGATGCTTACGGCGATAGTTGTTGGTTTTGCCACGACGGCACTTGGGTTATCGATTGTCGTTCGAATAAAACGGAGGTTCGGGACTGTGATGTATAACGAATTAGAAGATGACGCAGACGCTTAATGTTTGTTGCTTAATATTTGTGATTATTGCTTAATATATATTTTGATTACGTCGATAAGCGATAATTGTGTTATTCTACGGTATGCTATTGCTACCACGGGCGGGCGGTGTTTATCTACTTTATTGCATTTGTTGGTATTTATTTGTTATTATTCCATCATCTGTTATTATTCTATCATCGCGGTAGCGACTTTTTGAATATTCCATAGTGTTTTGTAGTATCCGTGTTTTTTATTTATTAGTTCTTCGTGCGATCCTTGCTCTACGATTTCGCCACTTTGCATTACAAATATTTTATCCATTTCTTGAAGAGTATTTAGTTTATGTGCTATCGCGATGACTGTCTTATTTTTCATTAGCGTTTTCAATCCTTGTTGAATGATTTTTTCGTTCTCGGCGTCGAGTGCCGACGTTGCTTCGTCGAGTATTAGAATTGGTGCATTTTTGAGAATTGCACGAGCTATTATTATTCTTTGTCTTTGTCCCCCACTAAGCTTCGAGCCTCTTTCCCCGACGTTAGTAGAGTAGCCGTTATCTAGCTTTTTTATGAATTCGTGAGCGTTTGCTTTTTTTGCTGCGTTTACTACTTCCTCGAATGTAGCCTCCGGTTTAGAGTATCTTATATTCTCTATGACTGAACGATTGAAGAGAGTCGTGTCTTGCGATACGATTGATATGTTTCGTTTTAGACTTTCGTCCGATACGTATGCTATATTTTGTCCGTCTATCGTAATCTTTCCGTCTTTTGGAGATAGATTGCGAAGAACCATATTAACGAGAGTTGTCTTACCGGCTCCGGAGTGTCCTACTAGACCGATTTTTTGTTGTGGTTTTATTGTTATATTTAATCTACTGAATATATTGTTTTCGTTGTAGCCGAAGCTTACGTTCTCTATTTTTATTTCCCCGTTTTTGACTTTCAGTTCTGCACCGCCAGCGAGTGTGTTTGCTATCTTGTATTCGTTGAGTATATCTAGTCCCTTTTGCATTGAACCGAAGTCTGATATTATATCAGATATATCTTCTTGCAGGAGACACATCATAGCGTAGCACGAACCGTTTATGGAACTTGCGTAAACTATACCGGATATTGTGATCAATTGATTGATGTATAGCACGTATATCACAGCGTAGAACACGACGGCACAGAGTAGAAATCCGAGAATTACACGAATTATTTTTAGCTTTTCGAGGAATAGTCCGGATATTTCGATTTTTTTTGACTCGTAGTTTTGTATTTTCTTAGTTCTCTCTATTTCGTATTTTCTTCGTGAGAAGAA
>CALCWF010000144.1 GCA_937906355.1 uncultured Rickettsiales bacterium | reverse complement strand
AATATTAATTGATTTGATGGAGTACCGCTTTTTTCTTTTATTCTATAATATTTAAAACTATTTATTATTTTATTTTCTAAATTTTCTCTTACATTTTTAAAATCTGTTTTATATTCTACGAATTTTTCTCGTTTGATTTCTGTTAGTGAGAAGTTTTCGAGGCTCTTTGCGATATTCTTTTCGAAGTAGATACAGATAAAGTTGTATGTTGGATTATAGAATCTGTTGAAGGCGACTTTCGTGCCACTTGCGTCTATGTAACAGATTGTGTTGTCGATAGGGCTATTTGTGAAGCTTGGCGTCCCGAACTTGCTTGTTATTTGTTGTATTGTAGATTTTTTATCTACCATTTGTTGCATATCTTGCAGTGTCGACTTCTCGAACTTAGCACCTCTATGAACGTTTGTGCAGTTTACTAAAAGAATATATGACACTATCGATAGTAGTTGTAGCGACTCGATGATTATGCGAGAAGCGAACTCTTTTGTATTTTTTACGACTTTATTTTGCATATGAGTTTATATAGCGACAGTATGTTGTATAAACAGCTATTGTGATAGACGTTATGAAAACGTTATTTTCAAGTTTTAATTTGGCTATTACTTACTTTTGTTTTCTTCTTTTTTATGTATCGTTCGATTGACTTAATTGTATATCTTTTTCATTTTTTTTCTCCTTTTTCATTTTTCTCTATTTCATTTTTCTTTTTCTCTTTTTTATATCCTATTTCCAGATTATTGAAGCCGATTATTGCGATACCGGTTATAGTTAGTCCGATTAGTTTTATAAGTGTTGGTTTTTCTGAAAGTATTATATAGGACAGTACACATGCGTAGATTGGTTTCGAGAATCCGCAGAATTCTAGGGCTACTATGGATGTGGCGTGTCTTACGCCGTTTATTATGAGTACGTGTCTCAGAAAGCAACATAATGATACTATCCAGACGTATGGATTAGTTAGCATTGTCATTGAGAAAGTTCCACGGAACGCTAGAAACATTGTTGCGTATACGAAGAATATTGTAATCTCCGCTAGAACCGCTTGCAAAGAGTGATCGCGAACTTTACAGTAGTGTCTCATAGTTGTTTGTCCTATTGATAGTATTAGTATATAGAACGCTAAGCAGTGGATATATCCGAACGACCATTCTCCGTTGGAGAGTTTTTGCATATTAACGATGAAGAAACCTACGACTGATAGAAATCCGTATTTAATATACGCAGGTCTGAATTTTTCTTTTAGAAACAACGTAGCGAGATACCAGACGGAGAATGGGACGACCATGCTACATATTGTTATTGTTGAGACTGGGATGAAACCTAGCATATATGTTTTATATATGGAGGCCAGAACTGGAAAGGCGAATAGTAGAAATTGAACCAGTTCTTTTTTTCCGTGGAATGTATCCAGTAGATTGAAATTAGCTTTTCCGTGAGCCTTTTGTATGAAGAATAGAATGATGAAGCATAGCATGTTAATTAGATTTCCGTGAAGAAAAACATCCATTATTATTTGTCCATCTTCGAGGACGATTAGTTTTTTATCCACGAATAGAACACAGAGGCAATTTGACAACACGCTACAAAATTCAGCGATTAGATACGGTATCATCAAATACTCTATTGAGTAGAGAGAA
>CALCWF010000143.1 GCA_937906355.1 uncultured Rickettsiales bacterium | reverse complement strand
AATACAATTATCATGAATAAAAAGTATTAATCTTATTATATAATATAAAAAATCTATTATAAAAACTTATTTAATAAAAATTCTATTTAATAAAAAAACTATTTAATTATATAAAAAAAATAACAGGCAAATTAAAAGTAAATCGTCAAAATCAAGCGTTCCGTAGGCGTTTTTAAAGTATTTCATTATCTTTCCTTTCTTTAAATCTTCTCTTAGACTTTCTCCGCACTTTTGACTGACGATAAACATCGGTTTATTGTGTTTAGCGAATAGTTTAATTAGTTGAAAAGAACCCCTTACTTTACAAAGCTTTTGTAGTGATAAAAAATTATCGTAGTCTTTGTTGCACTCGACAAATATACTGTTCGAGCAGTTATGTTTTATGAATTCCCAATATTCGTTATCAATTTTAAATTTTTTAGTCTTTCTTATTTCCTCCTTGTTTAGATTTCTGTGGATGGTATATTTTATAGCCTTCATTATGTGTTTATCGTTGTTTGCTATCGTTCCGTCGTAGTCGAATATTATTATATCGGGCTTCTTTTTTATACTTTCGAACGACGACTGTGGCATTCGTTTTGCTATTAATGATGATTTTATCAAATTCAAACAACTCATAGAACTTATAGAAAATATCAATTAACACACATTGTAGCTATATATGCAAATTAAAATCAACATAAATATATCGATGATATTTTGCAAAAGATGATGGCATTCTACAAAAGACGTTTCACTTGGAACCTTTATCCCTATATGCTGTTCTTATGGATGCGATAATTATTGATTTTGATCATTTTGACAAAAATTTCTCTACTTCAAGAGCACATATGCAACCAGTTCCGCACGCTACGACTGCTTGTTTATGGTATCTATCTTGCACGTCGCCACAGGCGAACACACCCTCGATACTAGTTTGCTTTGTTATTGCGTCTGTCTTTATGTATCCGTACTCATCTAACTCGATTTGATTGACAAATAGCTCTGTGCACGGTTTATGACCTATCGCTACGAATACACCGTCAAGATCTATTTTCTTTATCGAGCCGTCTACTACGTTTTTCAGACTTACGCCGGTAACGAATTTGCCAAGTGTGTCCTCCCCGCCCAATATCTCATCGACTGTGCTATTAATTACTATCTCGATTTTTGTGTTATTCCTCAAATCGTCTAATAGCTTTTGCTCTGCCTTAAATTTTTCGCTACGATGTATTAGATAGACTTTATCCGCTATATTTGCAAGATACAGAGCTTCCGTAACTGCACTATTACCACCGCCTACGACGCATACTCTCTTTTTTTTAAAGAAGTTTCCGTCGCACACAGCACACGCAGAGACGCCGAAGCCTTTGAATTTGTCTTCTGACGGTATACCTAGCCATCTGGCTTGAGCTCCGGTAGCTATTATTACCGAGTCTGATATATATGTATTACTACCACTTTTAGCGACGAAAGGTCTTTTTGAGAAGTCGACGGACTCTATCAAATCCATTAATATTTTAGTTCCGCACTTTTCAGCCTGTGAACGCATTTTGTCGGTTAGTTCGCCACCCTTTATGCTCTCGAAGCCAGGAAAGTTTTCTACGTCCCCAGTTGTTGCTAATTGACCGCCTAGTTCACCGCATATCAAGATCGGTTGTAGACCAGCTCTTGCTGTATATATGCCAGCGGTGCAACCAGCCACGCCAGAACCGAGAATCAGACACTTTGTTTTATATTCCATAAGTAAGCAAATAAAACGAAAAAAAAACAATAAAAACGATTATATCGATAATTACAAATAAGAACTAAAATAAGAACTACAAATATCAACAATAATGCTACATCGATATAAGCGAAGTGCACCTGAGGGGATTCGAACCCATAACCTTTTGCTCCGTAGGCAGATGCTCTATCCAATTGAGCTACAGGTGCTATTAGTTATACAACTATCGTTTTCTTTTTATTTGCAAGATTTTTAGAATTATCACTATTTGTTTACTATCTAATAAATCGAATCACTAGCTAACGGATCCGGGTTGTTTGACTTTGATCAAATATCTACATCCTTGACTTTCAAAGCATTGTCGACTATGAATGCACGCCGAGGAACGACGTCTTCTCCCATTAACATAGTGAAGGTCGCATCAGCTTCTTCTGCGTCTTGAATGGAGACACGTAGCATCGTTCTTGTATCCGGATTCATTGTTGTGTCCCAGAGTTGCTCTGCGTTCATCTCACCGAGACCCTTGAATCCTTGAATCGTAACGCCCTCGCCTCCGAGACGATTAATC
>CALCWF010000142.1 GCA_937906355.1 uncultured Rickettsiales bacterium | reverse complement strand
CAAAATCAAAAAAAGTATCGATAAGAAGAAAATCTTGGAGTATATACAAAAAGACAAAGTTATTCCCGGTATACGTGTAGTTAACAAATATTATCTAAGAAGTATGAAAATTAGATAATTGGATGTGTTTTTTTGTTTTTTATTATGAGTAGCAATAAAAAAAAGTATTATCAGATGTTTGACTCCAAAACTGGTAAAATAGTTGATTTATACGATATTGAAAAAAGCGATCCAGCTTTATTCGTATATAATCGTATTATTGATGCTGTTGAGTATATAGTAAGGTTTGACGTAAAACATTTTTTTAAAAAAAATCAAATTATTGATTTAGAGAAAGCTTTATACTGTATAGATAGTGCAAGTGAAGTAATACTGCTACACGACCACGAGAATATTTTGGAACAAGTAAACTCGTATGTAAAACCATATAAAGAACGTATATCATATTGTAATGTGCATAGTGATACACGTTATATTGTTGCGAAAAAACGTATTATTGACGTTCTTTTGAAATTAGAATTTTTAAATGCCGCAAAGCTTATCAACGAGATTTTACAAGAAAAAAAGTATTCTTTGATACAAGAAAAATTAAAAAAGTATTATAAATATTTTGTTTTGAAAGTGTATAAATGATATATTAAGATATATAAAATTGCTATGATGCAAACATCGACTTGAAAAAATGATTTTTAACGAGATATTGACAAATAAAAAAAAAACATAATAACTGACTTCAGTTAATGAAAATGAAGAAAATTATTAGAGTTTTAATATTGTTGGACTTATTTATTGCTTTATTGGTTTTTTTTGATAAATATTGTGATGTATATCATTCTAATAGGACAGAAACTGGTTTACTAGTACGCGTAAATAATAGCATGTTATGTGCCATTTGCAATCTGTCGCCAGCCGAAACTATTTGTTTTGAACTTACAAATCTTTTGTTAACGACATGTATACTTTTCTTGTTGGAAGACGGCTTGCTTGCACGTAAAATAGGTGATTTTTTTAGTAAAACGTGTGAAATACTGAATTCAATAAAAGATATTATAATTGAGTTAATTCGTAATAGAAGATGATAATATATGATATAAACTTTTTAAAAACACATTTCCCAGAAATGTTTATAGAGGACTTTTATACAAAAAGTGACAATCAAAAGTTATTTATAACAACATTGTTAACATATATCAATCAAAGAAGAGATAAAAATGACAATATAATTAGACATAAAACAATAAAAGAAATAACAAAAACATTTTTTTTTTTAAAAAAATACACTCCTAAATACAACCCAATTTCACTACTTACGGAAGCTATTAATAAGGGATGGACTTATTTTTATCCACATCGACACCACTTACAAAACAATAAGTTATCACACAGACGTTGTGTAAATATAATGTCCCTATTTCGCATAAGCAACGACGATCAGTATTTACCTGATGTAATTACTGAAAATGTTGCACTTCCAGGAGAGTATGGTTTATGTCGTATAAAAGAAACGATAGCGGCCATTATGCTTGATGGTGGCTTGATGTATCAGGAAGATAACAGTATTGATATTTTAATAGATAAGATACGCCAATTTTGCAAAGATACAAAAAGAGATTATTTACCGTTATACATTATTCATTCTTGTCTACAAGAATTTTTAAATACACATAACATAAAGACACGGATGGAATTAGCACAACGTATGAATTTTAATAAGTATCTTACCGAAGATGACATAAACTTCATATTTACATTCTTTTATCGATGCGTTTCTACCGTAAAAGTGATTTATCGTTATTTTTACTCAACAAAAGATGTGCAAATAAAAAAAAAGATTCTTGTATGGCTTTATATTTCATTACAAGATAAGATAAGTATAGAACAGTTTGCTAATATAGACTACTTTTATAAAATTGACGCTTACACGGAAAACGATACAAAATATATCGATTTCGTGTTAATTAAACAACAAATAGCTAATCCAAATATAAAACAAATAATCGCTGACATTATTCAACCGTTTTTGTTGTCAAAGCATATTGTTTCGAGTATTAAAAGTTATGGGTGATTCGCGTTTTCCAGATAGAGAGTTGAATATATTGCGATCAAATACTTACGCTATGAAGATGATGGGGGAGGTAGCAGAAAAATATAACTTGACGCAAACAGACGACATAATACTTGCTACTTTACTTTATATTAAGAGTGATTTTAAAAAGTTCGTTGAGTTCTTTTATCCGTTTGTGTCGCTAAGAAATGCCCCACTTCTCGAACACGAAGGCGTAAAAATAATTTGCGAACTCTTGCAACTCCACTTTGAGAGAAAAATCGATAAAAGTAAAACGATTATCATAAATATAATGCCAAGAGCAGGCAAAACGACTATTTGTGATATATTGTATAGTGCCTTCCTTCTTGCTAATGAGCCAGGCGAGCAAATAGTATCGTTTACGCGTTCAAGTAAAACAGCCAAAGAGCATCACAACTATTTTAATATAATCGTGCGAACTAAACTTTATCAAAGCTATTTCTTACCAGAAGAAATAAGGTCTTTTGTTGTAAACAAAATGGAGACTAAACTTAACAATAAATCAGGACGCAATAGTTTTACAGTCATGACATCTGTCACTGGTATTGATGCAACATGTATCATTCTTGACGACCCTAATGAAGCTGGGCGTCGATCTCTGACGGAAGATGAAAAAATTGCAGAGATAATAACAGGCTCCATAGAACAGCGTAGCAAAGGTATTGCATGTTTAGGGTCGTTAACTGATATACCTGACGAAAAAGACGGCTTTAAAGGAAAACTATCAACCGAAGATAATACGCGTCCAATGATATTAATACAACAAAGACTATCAAAAACTGATGCGACAGGATATTTGTTAGAAACGAGGCCACCAGAGGGTCTGATTCATATCAAATTATCGGAGTTCGCAGAAGAAGATACGACTTTTACAGTTCCATTGAAAGATGGCACGGTAAAGTCTTTTGTGCGACATAAAGGACATTTAATCGATATTCCTGATATACTAACATTTATCGACCTCCAAAAACAAAATCAGTTTGTCTATCAATCACAGTATCAACAAAATCCAATTAATAGGTCAGGTGTTGTATTAGATCCTCAATTTTTTCGAATTTATACGACACCAATCTCTCAGATGTATATTCAAGAGTTTTTTATTACTACCGATTATGCATTTCACGATTCGAAAGATAGCGACTCTACTTGTATTTGTGTTTGGGGGTGCCGTCGCACAATTCGTAAGTGTGATATATACTTAGTTGATATTTACTGGGGGAAAATCAATTTTAATCGAAAAACTGATAAAACAAGAGAATTATTTGATAAATATAACAATTATAAAACTTTATCTGCTTTTTGTAAAATAAATGGAGTATTAATAGAATCCAATCACAACGAAGACTTTATTTCAAATCT
>CALCWF010000141.1 GCA_937906355.1 uncultured Rickettsiales bacterium | reverse complement strand
TCCACAATCCCTCAGGAATTGCGGCAAGACGTAATTTTTGAACGCCATTTTCTTGATAAGGCTATGCTATAACATGAAAACCAAGTTTCCCCATTTCTTGATAGTACGATTTAATCATGTCAGCGATGGCTGGAACATTTATAGACGCTTCATTTCTGCCAGTAACCTTAGCTATGCGTTTCCTAGTGACTTCCCCACTTAAAAACTTCTAATTATCTTCTGGAAGGGCATTAATAATAGCATTGACAAAATCGTTAGAGCTGCCCAAAGCCTACTTATATGCTTCTGCCCCAGATATCATTTCTGCTTGTTTACCCCTACCGTCAATCGCAGCGATTAAAGGGCCTTTTCCATGCAAAGCCTATGATAATGTATTTATAAACTAATTGTGAAATTCCTTAAATTCATCTGTATAACCCTTATCATCTTTAATAGCCCCACCTTGTTCTACAAATCTTTTTTCTATGTAGTTTTCAATTGTTGTTAATTCTTCTATAAATCCCTTTGGGTCAGACAATAATTTACCATAAACAAGAGCCTCAACTTCAGCATCTTTTCCTGCATCATGTGCTTGCTAGACTTTTTCATACTCCGTGTCATTTAATACTAAACCAGCTAAAGCGCTAACATTGGTTCCACTTCTGTAATGGAAATCCTTAGTCCAATAATCAAATATATTTCAAAGTCCTCCACCACCACCTCATTGGGAGAGGGGGCATATTTTGAAACTTTAAATGTCAAGTGAACCTATGCAAAAAATTAAAAAAAATGCATAAGTTATTAACAACCTATGCAAAAAATTAAAAAAAATGCATAAGTTTTATTTGTTGCTGTTTTTCAAAACTGTTATTAAACCAGTGTTATAATATTTGCTCTCCGAGCCTTGTTTTTTGTCAATATGCAAGATTTTTAATTCCACCAACCTATCAAGATATTTAGTTGCCGTTCTATTATCCTTTATGCCAATTTTTCGTTTAATATCATTTATTGTTGTATATGATTGTGAAAAAATACACTCTAACAAATCTTTTGAGTAAAAACTGCATTCTTTTCTTAATACTTTTTTTACATCGTCCATGTTTCGTTTTATATTTTTAATAGTTTTTATCGTGGCTGTAGCTATTTCTTCAATTCCATCAAGCATATACAAAATAAATGGTTCAAAATTCTGCGTTATTCTTGTTTCTTGTAATAATTCATAATATTTATTTTTGTTTTTAACAAAATAACTACTTAGATACAAACAAGGAAAATCGAGATAATCAGTTGATATTAAATATAGAATATTCAATATTCTACCGGTTCTACCATTTCCATCGGTAAAAGGGTGTATTGTTTCAAATTGATAATGAATAACTGCCATTTTAATCAGCGGATTTACGTCGTCTTTTGTGTTTATGTATTCAACCAAATTAGACATATATTTTTCAATATCATCTTTACTTTGCGGAGGTATATGTAAAACTTCATTTGTTCTATCATTCGCTATAACCGTTCCCTTTATATTTCTATAATCTTCAATATGTCCTCTAATTATTGCATTTATCTTTTTAATATCACTCTCACTAATAAACATATTGTTTTTATTGTTTTTGCTACGATCTTTGATCGTATTAAAGACTTCTACAATAGCGTTTTTATAATGTAAAACCTCCTTAATGTTTTTGCTATTTTCAGTTTCATTCGCTAAGCCAATTAGCTCATCGGTCGTTGTGTGTATATTTTCTATTTCAGATGAAATTTTCGCTTCTGATAAAGCAAAAAAACTAATAAGAATTTGCTGATTTGGTATCGTATTTCTCGCGACTCCTTTTAATTCTCTTATCGCACCAACTGCTGATATTGTTTTCTTTAATATATTCTTCGTTTCTAAATCTATGTTCGAATATGGCAACAATACCGGTTTGTGTTCTTTATCTTTGTCTTCTTTTCTCGAGACCATATACGAACGATGATTTGATTTTTTTATAAAATTCAACTATTTATCAATTCATAGCACAAAAAATAGCATATAATTTGACATTTTAATTTTCTAAACTCTACTCGTTTCAGAGTGAGCAAAAAAATTATAGCAATTGACACAGAGTTCGAAAGAAAGAAGACGTATAAGCCGATCTTGTCGATAGTACAAGTAAAGGAAGAAGGGAAAGAGCCGGTTATATACGACATATACGAACAGAAAAAAGATAGCCTAAAATATTTAACAAATCTTCTCTCAGACGAAGGCGTATTGAAGATAATACACGCAGCGAGACAAGACGTCGAAGCTATATACTATCACTTCAATATAGTAATGAAGAACATTTTTGACACACAAATAGCCGTAAACTGTCTAACAGGTGAGAATGAGATCGGATACGCTAAACTAATCAAACAATACTGTAAGAAAGATATCGTGAAAGAAAAGAAACTCCAAAAATCTCATTGGCTACATCGCCCATTAACTGACGAGCAAATTTTCTATGCAAAACAGGACGTCGAATATCTACATGAAGCGTATTATATACTCAACAAGTTAATGTCGGAAAAGAGCAACACGCAACGTAATGCAGATATCAAAAGCGACGAAAATATATATGAACAGTTTAAAAAAAAGTGCAGTCTACTAGAAGATAAACGTACATATGCGTTCAACCCAAAACACACGTGGCAAAAATTGCAGATAAAGTATAAAAAAAACAAAAAATGCAACCTCATTCGCGATATGGTTATTTTACGAGAAAAAATAGCCTTCTCAATAGACGTACCAAGAGAATTCGTTCTATCTACTAAAAATCTCGTCTCGTTCGCTGAAACTGGCGATGTTGGCTTCTTGAAAACTAACTACAAAGTAGATAAAAATGAATTTCTAAAATTACTAAACAACACGGGTAAACGTTAACCGTTTATAAATGTTTTAAAAGCAAACAATGTTCAGTATAAAGCATAAAAGTCGAAATTATAGCAATAGTCGCGGTAATAGCACTGAAAAACGCGTCGATAATGACGATATCGTGGACGATACAGAGAAGGTAGATTTTAATAACACAAAAAAAGACCATAAAATGGGACGACAAAATGAGCTAACACAAGAGTTCAAAACTTTCTTGAAGGTTAATCGCTCTTCGAGTGAAAAAACAATAAAATCCTACTTAGAGGATATAAACAGTTTCTTTTCGTTCATAGAACTAGACGTTAATAGCATAAGTGATGTAAAAAGCATCAGCAGTGACGACATAAAAAGCTGGCTAATAGAAAGAAGAAAGAAATGCACAAATCGCACAATCTCTCGACAAATAGTCTCACTAAAAATGTATTTCTTATTCCTAAGCGAGGTTAAAGGCATACGCAACGAAAATGTGCTAAATAGTCCTTTTCCCCCATGAACGGGAGTATAGCAAATATTGCCTGATCCGTACGAAATTAATGCCTGATATGAACGGTTTGAAATTTGTATCAAGTCTCCCGAAAGCCGTCAGTGTCGAGACAATTAGCGACATAATAAACAATATAGATAGGATAATAAAATACAAAAACAACTGGGAGATGTTTCGTGACAAACTACTCTTTATACTTTTATATTCTACTGGAATGCGTATATCAGAAGCACTCTCTTTAAAACATTTAGACTTAGAGAAAGACGAAGTCGTAATCTTCGGCAAGGGAGGTAAGGAAAGACTGCTACCTCTTCTTGATATTATAAAATCATCCTATATAAGCTACAAAAACGCACTCAAAGAAGCAAAAAT
The DNA here is from genome assembly GCA_937906355.1 of uncultured Rickettsiales bacterium. Lineage (GTDB taxonomy): Bacteria > Pseudomonadota > Alphaproteobacteria > Rickettsiales > Deianiraeaceae > UBA4311. The sequence goes on along the minus strand of CALCWF010000141.1, from coordinate 6,782 downwards.
ACAATTCACTGGAAACTCGTGGCTTTTTATAAATCATAAAGAAAGAAAACTCTCCGCAAGAGACGTCGAGAGAACTTTTCAGATTATTAAGATAAATAAGAATCTACCATCCTTCTCCCCACATGTAATGAGGCACTCGTTTGCAACGTCGTTGCTCGAAAATGGAGCAAATATAAGACAAATTCAGTCGTTGCTAGGACACGAGAATCTATCAACAACGCAAAAGTATACGAAAATAACACAAAAAATTATCGGCGAAAAATTGAAGAAAATCGGCTGGTAGTTCCGTATGCTTAATCACGTCTCACGAAGACCAGAAAAAAAGCAACGCCAGGACGCTTACAAAGAATAGAAACTTGCAGATTTTATCAAACGTATAGCAAGACATGGAGTCGTGTCTTATTATACATAAAATCAATATCTCTTCAAGTAAATTTCGAATTGAAATGCTATGTTATGAAAAGGACTTGTGATTTTTAAATGTTATGGTTGTGAATGAAGATAAAAGTTGTAAATTAAAAATGAGGTTGATATAGAAAGAGTGAAAAATAATGGTGCTTTTTTCATTAAAAAATTTGAAGAGAACAACTATTCACAAAGTATAATTAAGGCAATTATTAATTCAATTCAAGCAAAAGCAACTGATATATGTGTGCTTACACAAGACACGACCAAATCTATTTTCAAAACAAAACGATGAAAAAAAATCAACAGAGACAATTACAGGTTTCGAAATAACAGATAATGGTGAAGGGCTAACAGAAGAGAATGAAGATGCTTTCTTGGAATGGAATTGTAATCATAAAGAAAATATTGGTTGTGAAGGTGTTGGCAGGGCGAATTACTTAAAAACATTTAATAAAACAACAATTATTAGCTTTGTTGATAACAAAAAGAAAAGTTTAGATTTTACAGAGGCCTCACAAGAAGAAAATGTTAAAATAACAAACATGACAGAAGATGATATTAAAGAATATAAATTAGAGCCGGATAATGATTGTAATTATAAACCAAAAACAATTTTAATCTTAAATGAAATAAAAGACAACATAAAAAATAGGGATTTAATATATGATAAAGAAAAAATTTTTAATACTATTTATGATAAAATAAAACTATTTTTGTTTTTGAATAATGAAAGAACAATAACAATAAATATTGATGGGGAAAAGATAAAAACTGATGATGTAAAATTTGAAAAACCAATTACATTTCAAATCGAAAAAGAAAAAGAAACAAAAAAATTCACATTGTGGTATTGTATTAAAGAATCAACAAAAACATCTTTTGAAACACATATTTGTTATAATAATTTTAGTGTTGAAAAAATGGATACAAAACCATTAAAAATTGATAAAGATAAATGGAAAGTTGATAAACATGAAATATTGCTTGTCCTTGAAGGAAACGATATAAAAGAAGGAGAAGAAATAAAATATAAAAATTTTATCGCTGAGAGAATAACAAACAACCACGAATTAAGAAATGAAGAAAATGGTGATTTGTATAATGGTTATGTTTCTTGGCAAGATGTAAAAGAAGAAGTTGAAAAACAATTAAATGAACTTTATAAAAAAAAATTTCCAAATAGAGAACAAGAAATACAAGAAGAAATTAAAGAAAATAAAGAAAAATATTTATGGTTGACGGATTTTTTTGATAAAGATCATATAAAACCAAAACAGGCAGTCAAAAAATACATTGAAGAACAAATAGATATTTTAGAAAAAGAGGAAAAAAATATCAAAGAAGAAGATATCGACAAAATGATAAATAATAATTTAGTTGCTTATATTATGTGGAGAGATGAACAATTAAAGATATTAAAAGATAATTATAACAATACTGATACAAAAGAAAGTGCAATACATAATTGGTTCGCAACAATGAAACAACAAGTAAAATACGACGATTTGTTAAATAACAAAATGTGGGTTTTGGATGATAAGTTTATGTTATTTAATAAATGTTATAGTGATATACAATTAAGACAAATATCAAAAGATGTGTATGAAATGTATAAAACAAAATTTAATGATGAATTAAAAATAAATAATGAACAAGATGCAAACACAAGACGCCCAGATATTACTTTATTAAAAATGCATGATGGACAAAAAAGATTGGTTTTAATTGAATTTAAAAGACCAAACGCTGATTGGTTTGATTATGGTAAAGGACTAATGCAACTACGATATTATGCCGAATATTTTGCCAGAAAATATAACATTTTATATCCTTTTGCTTTTTTGATTGTTAATGATTTAGAAAACAATGAAGATTTAAGAAGAGATATGAAAAGCAATAAATATTCAATTATTTACAACTCCGATAGTCATTTGATTTATCAAAATGTATTAGATTTATACGATAAGGAAGAGGACAAAATTATACACGATTTCAAAACTATTGGCCAAGTCAATATACAAGTTGTTTCATCACAAGCAATGATAAGCGATGCAGAAACAAGAAATCAAACTTTTATTAACATTATCAAAGAATCAAAAGGTTTGTTATAAATTTACATATTTTTCAAAACACACTGTCAAGTCCTTTTCATAACATAGCAAATTGAAATCAAATATTCAAACTCAATGAAACGTCAATATCTTCGTTCTTAATTAATTTATTGCAAATAATATTTGTTTCATGCAAAAAACAATCAGTCTTGTTGAAGTATATTATATCCATCTATATGGAAGCGAGCATATTTGCAAATTTTGAGAAGAAGATCCACGACGACTGGAAGAAAGATGATAGTTTTAAAAAATCAGTAGAGAAGAATCGTGGTAAGAAGAATGACAAGACGAGCAACGAAAAAAACAAAAGTAGCAAGAAAGATAGCAAAACAAACGAGTACGTTTTCTTCGATGGTCCGCCATTCGCAAACGGGCTACCGCACTACGGACATCTACTTACTGGATACATAAAAGATGCTTACGCAAGGTATCATACCATGAAAGGTGAGCTCGTAGAACGACGTTTCGGTTGGGACTGCCATGGACTACCAGCGGAGATGAGTGTCGAAAAAAAACTCGTCAGTGATGAAGTGCGTATCACGAGCAATAATAGTGATGATAATAAAGACAGCAACAAAGAGCATAACAACAAAGATAACAGCAAAAAGAATAGCGAAGATAAAAAGGACAGAAAATTTGCCGGCGGTAGACAGGATATCAAAGATTTTGGAATAGAGAACTTCAATAATCTATGTCATCAAGACGTTGTAAAATATACAAATGAATGGAGAGAATACATAACAAAACAAGGACGTTGGGTAGACTTCGATAACGACTATAAGACAATGGAACTACCATACATGGAATCGGTAATGTGGGCTTTTAGCGAATTATACAAAAAGGGACTGATATACGAGGACTATCGCGTGATGCCATATTCTTGGAAATGTCAAACGCCCGTCTCGAACTTCGAAACACGGATGGATAACGCATATCGTCAACATGAAAGTAAATCTGTGTATCTAAAATTCAGACTCAAAAAGATTCCTGATTTTATACAAAAAACTTTTTCAAATTGCAACGAAGCATATATGCTCGCGTGGACCACGACGCCGTGGACTTTGCCATCTAACTTAGCTCTTGCCGTCAATAAAGACATACGATATACAGCATTCGAGGCTAATAATAAAATCTATATCTGTGCACTTGAACAAAAGGATAAAATGAGAAAAATGCTCGGCGTCGACGACGAGAGTATTAAATCAGAACACGAGAGAAGTAAGCAAAAGGAGTAGCATAGCGTATCTTCCTTCCTAATATCTTCTCTGTTCTTTTACAAAGTTCAATAATACAACTACCACATTTGATGTTATATCGACGATCTATCTCGTCCTATCTCCCCGGCAGGTTATTTTGCCATTCGTTCTGAGCCTGTTTTCTTTCTTTCGTTTGTTTAGTTATACAGCATTTGTTGTCAATTTCGTTCACAAAATTTTTTCCTAACATATCCTCGGCTAATTTTTTCATTTTATTAGCCATATCTTCATATTTTGTCGCAAAATCTTTTACTCTTTGTAAGATTTTATTCTTCGCAAGCTCCCTTATAATCGTCTCTTGTGCTATTCTAGCGTTGAATTTTTTTGTTTTTATTTCGTCTCCAAGCTTATTAGCGAAAAAATTCTTTATCGCCTCTTCTATCAGAGAATAGTCGGCTATCACGTCCTTATCTTTCTCGTATTCCTTCTCCTTCTTTATTATACTCAGTGCCTCGTTTTGTCCTATATTTCCATCCTTCAGGTCGTGTTTTTGCAACAAACTATTTATCGTGCTTCTAAATGTTGAAGACTTATACTTTTCCAGATCTATCTTTCCCGTCATATTTATATCGAATATATAATATACTTTTCATATCGAAAAACAAGAATTATTAAATTAATAATAGAAATTTTGATTGACTATAAGATATAGTTTATATACACGAATTGTATTTTTTTGGATAAAACTCGAATAAAATATTGCTTGGGATTTTTATTAATTTATGTTTTGTTAATTGCTAATTTAATCAGTGGCTTAATCGAAGAAAGGAACTTAAAAAAAAGAATAAATAATATTGCTAAAATGCAACTTGCCGTTGCCGCTAAATTGTCATCGAAAGATGATATTTATAGGATAAATAATGTAAAATTTTATTTACCAAATATGCCATATGATTTCGTCTCGAAAGAGATAGTGAGTAATAGTGATTATTATGAAATCGATGAATTGAGAAAAGTCGATAAATATTTGCAAGAAAATGGCGTCTTTTTAGATGTTGGGGCAAATGTCGGAAATCACACCCTATATTGGTCGCTTGATTCTTCGAAAAAAGCAAAACACATATATGCATTCGAGGTAATGCCAACCACCGCGAGTATTCTAAAAAAGAACGTAGAGATTAATAACTTACAAGGTAATGTTACCATATTCAATTTCGGTCTTTCAGATGAAGATACTGGTGCCAAAGTTGCCTATTTCAATAGTTCCAACGTAGGGGCGACGACTATACAAAAAACAAAAGATGGCAATGAAGGCATAACACTTAGAAAATACGATAATCTCGGCATTAAAGACAAAATAGATTTTGTAAAGATAGACGTCGAAGGTCATGAGTTTCAAGTATTAAACGGAATGATTGGCATGCTAAAAAAGGACAAACCTATGTTATGGATTGAATTATGGAAGGATGGAATTATCGAGGATGGAAAAGTGGTATACAGTAAAGAAAGTTTGAGACACAACAATCTTAACAAAGAAAGAATTAACAATCTTCTATCGTCGTTGGGATATAAGATGATAAAACAGATAAATGGGACTAACTTTTTATACAAAGCGTTTTAAAAACGAAATACGTTAAAAAACGTTGTTTATAATAAATTCTAATAAATAGAAGTTCGTCTTCTCTCTATGAGTTGCGGTAATACTTATAAACAAATTCGCAATGAATATTTGAATTTCTTTGAGAAAAATGGTCATACAATAGTCTCTTCGAGCTCGCTCGTTCCAGCTGGCGACAACTCTCTTCTATTCACTAATGCCGGCATGAATCAGTTCAAAGATGTATTCGCCGGTCTTGAAAAAAGAGACTATACACGTGCAACAACATGTCAAAAGTGCGTTCGTGCCGGCGGTAAGCATAACGATCTAGATAACGTCGGCTACACAAATAGACATCATACATTTTTAGAGATGCTCGGGAACTTTTCCTTCGGTGATTATTTTAAAGAAGAGGCGATTGCTTGGGCTTGGGAATTTGTAACGAAAAATCTACAATTACCAAAAAATAGACTATACGTAACAATTTATCATACAGACGACGAAGCATTAAATCTATGGAAAAAACATATCGATGAGAGTAGAATTGTTAAAATTTCGAGTGATGATAATTTCTGGACAATGGGAGACGTCGGACCAAGTGGTCCATGCAGTGAGATATTTTATGACTTCGGAGAAAATGCAAAAGTCCGCGGTGGTAATATGAATGGTTTTGTTGGAGAAAATGATCGCTATATGGAGATTTGGAACTTAGTCTTCACTCAATACGAACAACTGGTCGACGGCACGAGAAGAACTTTAAAGTTCAAGAATATAGACACCGGATCTGGACTGGAAAGACTTATTGCCGTTGTGGAAGGCAAGACAGATACATACGAGACAAGTTTGATGCAATCTATAATAAGCGATATAAGCAAATATGATAAAAGAACAAGCAAAGAGAAAAAAAACGACGAGCTATGGGATATTCCACTCAGAGTCATAGCCGATCACATGAGAGCAATGGTATTCTTGATTAATGACGGTGTTTTGCCGTCGAACCTCGGGCGTGGATATGTAATGAGAAGAATAATACGTCGTGCAATTAGATTTGCACACAAAATTAACAAACAGGAAAATGGTGGTTGCTGGTTGCATAAATTGACAAATAGTATTTGTAAAGTAATGGGTGGATTTTATCCTGATATAGCTAAAAATAGCAACCAAATTCAAGAAACAATAAAGAGAGAAGAAGAGCTATTCTCAAAAACACTCGATAAGGGAATGAGTATATTGAATACCGTAATCGCAAAAATTGAGGAGTATAAAACGACAAAAACAGCAAAGAAATAAAGGATAACATCCGAATCTTCGTTATATTAATAGTAATATATCACAACAATGAATTAATTTATACGTATTTTTTAATCTAGATATACTATCAAGAGAATAAACTTCAACAAACAAAATAAGTGCTAAAATTACACTACAAATAGTCTACAACGACAAACAAACGATAGCGACGATAACAAT
>CALCWF010000140.1 GCA_937906355.1 uncultured Rickettsiales bacterium | reverse complement strand
CATGTGTGTGAAGTTGAAGTCGCTTTTTGCCGTTGTTGCGTCGATTATTGGGTTACCCCAAAGTTCGAGACCTGAATTTAGAGTTGATACGACGCCAGAACGTTCCTTATCTGCCTTTTGCAGGAAAGCAGCTAGATTCATATATCCTATCGGATGAATTACGTCTCCAAGTGTATCAAGAGCTACGGCACAGAGATATGAAAAGTCGTCGCTACGAATTGTTCTAACTACCTCGCCGAACGTTTTTGGTTTTGCTGGATCTGCTATTATGTAAAGAACGACGCCGACTAGTAAAGTGCGTGCTTCGTTTGTCCAGAATTCTTGCTTTGGTAGAAGAATATTTGCAAGCTTTTGCACGTCATCAACCATTTGTCCTGGTTTATTAGATATCCACTCCATAGGATTGTAGCAGTGGCTTATTCCGTTGACGTCAGCCGGAACCCAGCAGTAAACCGTTTGTTTTAGACATATCTCTCGCCAACCAGAAGACTTTTCGAAGTTTTCAAGTTTGATGTCGTGACATATCATACTTTCTTCCCAGAATACACAATTTGGTATAGCGAAGCCGACACCTTTTCCAGAACCTGTTGGCGCAAATAGCAATGTATGTTGATAGTCGTGTATATCTGTTACAAGAAACTTTCCTTTTTTAAATGGATGTTGTCCCATTAATAGTCCTCTTTTTCTTTGCATTCCCGCTTTAATGACTTCACTTTTTGTCGCCCAGTGTGCGTCTCCGTGGACGGAAGTATCTTTTTTTATTGGCACGAAATCAGCTATCTTTTCTTTGAAAATAATTGCTAGCGTTATTATTGTTGCTACTGGTAGGAGCATCATCGTTCCGGCACATTTTAGGAGAAAGAAGTTATAGTCTTGAATGTCTATTACTCCTATATTTTCTCGAAATAGCTTATAGTAATAAAACGCAGTCTGAGTAGCGACGACAATCTGTTGCACTATATTTAGTGAGAATAGAGTTATAATTTGATCTTTTCCCTCGATTACGAATATACCTATAATGAAGCTTAGATAAAATATTATTGCTATTATTGTGCTATAAAATAACGTTAGTATTGCACAATTTTGTGCGAATCGTAGATTTTTCTTTGAATCGTAAACTCTTACCATTTATACATCATTCAAATAGGCACGTATTGTTTCTAAGTGCGTATTTTTGTTTTTCAATATTTTAGATTTCAATATTTTAGTGAAAAACGAGGCAGACCAACATCGCCGGTCGAACGTCGAGTGTTTACTCTTCTATTTTGATAGAGTTTGATACTTTGATAGAGTTTGATACTGTTTGAGTAGTA
>CALCWF010000139.1 GCA_937906355.1 uncultured Rickettsiales bacterium | reverse complement strand
TTCCGAGGATTAGGTGGATGTCCTGAATGTCTAAAGGAACATAAGTGTCTAGGAAAAGATGAGTTTATCAGGAGATCTAGGGAAGCTCATGGAGATAAATATGACTATTCTAAAGTAGAATATATTAATACTGATATTAAAATTGATATTGACACATTGGGAGATATTTGTAAGCAAATGTTGTCTCTCGAAGCTAGTGTTTATAATAAGAAACTATATACTTTTTACACACCAAGCTCATTGTTAGAATGCTCTTTAATTAAAACTACTTTGCAAGATATCGACAACTCGTTACGGTTCAGAGTTGGCGTAGCAACTGCTTTACTTTCGAGTAAAAAGAACTTTTTATTAAATTCGGCGTTAGCGAGTTTTTGCTGTTCTTCACAAGTGGACGTTATAGGCAAACAAAATCTCAATATTAATGCAAAACCACTATCAAACGTCGATATAAGCGAGAGCAATTATTGTCTCAATCCGATAACTTTCAATCAAATTCAAGTAGCGGGCGTAACGGTTTATGGTAAATTTGCTGACGGAATTAATGAAAAATTAGTGCGTGTCGCTGACGACACAATACAACCAACGGATATTATTAATATGGCACTTATACAAGAAAAAGTTAGAATTACCGCTTTTAATATTATAAGACGCAACGATAATAATGCTATTGTAGACAGTTCATTGATAGTTTTACAAAATAGCTTATATGATTATTTACAACGTTTTCTTGATAATAACGTATTGACTACTGACATTAATGATAAACAATACGCACAAATAAAAGTAAAAGATATTGTGGCTTGCAAGAAATCAGTTGAAAAAAGAGGGTGTTATCTTGAAATACCACCAGCAAAAGAAATCACTGGGACTGTCGTGCCAGTGACGATGATATTGGGGATGGCTAATGGTCTGACCTCTATATCAATAACTACGACAATAATGAGTAAGATTTAATTAAATTAATATGACACAATTTTTTACTGAAAACCACATTTTACAAGTTGACGGAATAGAAATTTCTTCTGGTTGGAGTTCTGCGTCAGTAGATGATTTACAACAACCAGTGACGTATGAAAACGGCAATGATGCTTTTGTCGATTATCCTGTAAATTATCTATGGACGAATATAAATATAACAGTAATCGCTGGGTCAGGGACGGAACGTCTATTTGACACATATTGGTTAAGACAAAATGGGCGTGGTAAGGCTCCTTTTAATATAACTTTCACAGATAAGATAAAAATTGATGAAGACAATGAACCTCGTATAACGTCTTATACATGTGCTGGGTTATTTAAAAAAGTGTTACCAACACACGGGACTCCACAAAATATAGACGCAGAGGCTACTTGTCAATATATAGCAAGAGTCCAATTGAACGTCTAATATGAGAACAGAAGAATTAATACTATCAATTAAAGCATCCGTTGAAACACAACGATTATCAAGTATTATCAATTCGTTGAAAGAAATAAATGCGTTAATTGACAGCATTAATCAACATAATATCAATATCAACATGAAATCGACTATTAATAGTAGTAAAGATAAGACTAT
>CALCWF010000138.1 GCA_937906355.1 uncultured Rickettsiales bacterium | reverse complement strand
TTAAAATGTCTAATCAGTCCATCTCTTTGTTGTTGACTTAAATTTCTCCAATCGTTTCTAAGTGTCTTAACTACTTTCCCATCCTTATTTAATTTTCCATCAATAGTGAACGCATCTAAACTTCTCTCGTCAATTTCATCAAGATACGCATAAAAAAACCATGATTTCCTGAAATCTTCTTTCTCATATTCGGTAACTTTTCTTCTATCTTTGCGTGCCAATTTCACATACTTAACAGCTTCGTTGTAATACGAGTATTCTACGCTCTTCGGATCAAGATCGCCATATTTATTCAAGTCCAAATTAGGTGCAAAAGTCATATTCAAACCTATACTCTTCATTTCTTGAAATATCTTCTTATATTGTTTCTCTACAAAATTTCTCGCAACCCTTTTTCCGTACTCCTGCTTCAAGGAGAGATACCTTCTACTAATCTCCTCAGCAGACGAAATATCGAGCCAACTAATACGATTTACTCTCCCACCTTCGATATCCGATGATAGGAATAAATAATCACCGACGGCACGTTGCACGTCGCTTATCATATTCTTAGCAATATTCTTATTTTTTAGATGATCGCTAAAAAATATAACTCCAATCGGTTTCTTATTCCTCAAAAATCTTCGCCACTCGTTATCAATAAGTCTCCCGTTCTTATCGAACGCTTCAACCGGAACCTCAACTATAGAAGCATAACGCTTATGATTAAAACGACTGAAATTACTGTAACAATACACGCACACGGACGAAATTAAACCGATACAACAAAGTAATAACGCAATCCACTTCCAATATCGAAACCAAAATATCTGGATATTGTAATATATATTGTATATAAAACTATGCATACGTGATTATAGTCGAAATTGACATAGTAAAACACATAAATCAAGTAATTATTTTTTGTAGTCTACTTTCACAAAAACTTCTTTCACTACTCACGAACTCACGACACGACGGCTTAATAACGATAACATCGAGCCAAAGCGTATAAAGCAATATACGGTATAACGCATATGCATCACATATACACATCATACCGTATCACATACAACTCGTCCAAAACTCCAAAGAGTCAATGGACGAGCATCTTATAATGGTAGTCTAAAAACTATACTAAATTATAAGAATTGGATACCGAACTTAGCGGAAATTGTATGATTGCTAATTGCGTGATATGTTTTATTGCCCCAACCATCGTTAATGGCAGCCGTAAATGCCCCATATCTATACTCGGCACCTACTATAAACATATCATTAATGATTATTTCGATCCCAGCACCAGTGCTAAGACCGATCCAGATATTTCCATCGGATTTGTCGCTTTCTGTTCCACCGAACAACTGAAACGTGTCATCGTAGTTGAAATAATTAGCACTCAAACCGATTAATGCATATGGTTGCAATTGAACGTTCTTATGTAAATTAAATTTCGCACCGAACTTTCCGTGTAGCATCAATAATTCAAGATATTTTACTCTAAGAGTAGTGTTCGAAAACGTACCATCAATAGCTTTAAAGCCATATAAAGGAATTCTTCCACGTAAATCAATACCTAAGAACGGATGCACGATATCATTCAACTCATAGTATACGTTATAGCCAAGACCGAGATCAATAGCATGTCCTCTGTCTCTCGTGCTGACATCGTGTTCCATGTATTCATGAAAATCAATCTGTTCCTCAATAAACCCCTTATACTTCTGAAAACTATATCCAATATATGCGTTAGCGTGTCCGTAAAACTTACCTGGAATTTTACCGAATTCATCAGAAAAAGCACTCTTCCCTCCGGCAAACAACGCACCAGCTAATACAAAAGATGACAAAACTCTCCTATTCATAATAAAAAATCAACTATTAATTGAAATAATAATTTATTAAAGTCAACTATTAGTTGAAAAAATAAATTATCTCTCTATAAGATAACTATCTTCTTAACGCGAATCTTAACACAAAATTTAACACAAGAATAGTCAGTTAAACTTACAAATTCACATACAATAAAGCTGTATAGTAGTAAAACTGCTGTGCTTACGTAAGCATAAATGATCTTACGCAATTGTCTCTATCTCTATCTTTTCTTCTATCAGTTTCAACATATTATCAACGCCATAAATCGCAATAAAAGAGCCCATTCTCGGACCAGTCTCGGTTCCTAGCAGAGATTGATACAGACATTTAAACCACTCTCTCAACTCAAAACTCGCTTCATTACCTATGTCATAAACAAGCTGTTGAAGCTCTTGCTCTGTGTTATACTTACCACTCTTCAACTCAGAATATAGTCTCTTAACCGTCGCTAAATACTCTCCATCTGGCTTAACATACTTCTTGTTAGGTTTTATAAAATCATAGTAGTAATTCACAGCTCCCTTAACTAGGGTTAGAAGTATACTGCTACTTCTGTCTATCGACTTATCATACTTCTCTAAAAAATCGAATAATATATTCTCATCATCAGGATTACATACGGACGCAAGATTTAGTATCATACTATACGACACCTTACAAGGCTTTATATTCTCCAAATCGCCGAAATGTATAAAAAAGACCGGATTCTCCGATCTCTCCTCCGCCGTCTGCGTTTGATACTTATCGAGAAAAGTTATATACTCGTCAACCGCCTTCGGTATAACGTCAAAATATAGTCTCTTAGCTGTCTTCGGCTTTTGATACATGAATAACGCGAGACTCTCTTTACCGCCGTATTTAAGCCACTCGTCAACAGTCAAACCGTTTCCCTTTGACTTCGAAATCTTCTGTCCCTTATCGTCAAGAAATAGCTCATAGAAAAAATTAACAGGTGGCTCGCTACCTAACGCCTTACATATCGAACGATAAACTGGCTCATTAGGATAATGATCCTTTCCATATATCTCATAGTCAACTCCAAGAGACGCCCAACGACCGCCAAAATCACACTTCCACTGCAACTTACAACCACCGTCAAGAAAACTACTCTCTTTCTCCTTTCCGTCTGAACCTATATACCTAACAGTGCATCTATCCGCATCGACGCCAATCACTCCGTCTGAAATAACCTTACCACTATCAGGATCTATCGGCATGAACGGACTGTATGTCTCTCGTCTCTCGTCTCCAAGTGTAGGTAGCATTATATTCATCAAATCGTCATAATGACGTGCTGCATTCTTCAACATATCATTATGTCTCCCACTCTTATAGCACTCGGTAGCACTAACAAAGATATAATCTCCACTCTCTCCCTCCTTGAAACCAAAGCTCGTTAGAAACTCTAACAACTTAGAATTCGCATGTTGTCCGTAGCTCGGATGCGTCCCGAAAGGATCCGGTATAGACGTCAGCGGTTTCCCAAGATTACCTTGTAAAATATGACGATTCGGAACATTCTCTGGCACCTTACGCAACGCATCCATGTCGTCAGACATGACGAAAAGCTTAGTTGGAATATCTGGATACAGCTTCTCGAAAGCAAACTTAACATAACTCGTTCTAACTATCTCGCCGAAAGTTCCTATATGTGGTAGTCCCGATGGACCATAACC
>CALCWF010000137.1 GCA_937906355.1 uncultured Rickettsiales bacterium | reverse complement strand
TGTAAAGGATGACGATGTTTTAATATGTAAAGATGGTGCTTTAACTGGCAAAGTTTGTATTGTTGAAATGTATAAATTACACAAAAAAGAAGTAATGACAAACGAGCATATATTTATATTACGAGCAAAACAAGATATGATACTGCAAAAATATCTATATTATACTTTAAGAGGCGACAATGTAAAAGAACAAATTTTTAATTTAGCATACAATAAAACAGGACAACCTGGATTAAATAGATATCACTTAAATAAAATAACCATCCCCCTCCCAGACCTATCGACTCAGCAAGAAATCGTCAATCAACTCGAAGAGCAAGAAAAAATAATCGAAGCGAACAAGAAGCTGATTGATATTATTAAGAGTAAGATGAAAAATTATATTGGTAGATTATTGAGTTAATTAGTTAAGTTAATTAGTTATTTTTTCGACAATTGCAGTGAAAATTCATGATTATCTATTTCGTAGAATGCACCGTCTTCCTTGTTTTTTACGTTATAGAATTTGATATCGTCGGCTAACGTTTGCTTGCATATATAGTTTTTCCATGTCGATAGAACGTTTTCGAAAATCTTATCTTCTGAATACAGAGCAATGTTGATACGGTCGTTAATTTTATAGCCATTGTCTTTACGTGTTTGTTGAACTATACGAACGACGTCGCGTGAGAGCCCTTCCATGATTAGTTCTTGCGTTTGCGTTGTGTCTATCAGGACGAGCATATTAGAATTGCATGACATTGCTTTTGTTCCTTCTTTTGTTTTGTAGCTTGTTGTGAACAGATTGTTTTCAAGTTCTATGCCGGCGATTTTAAGCTTATTATTGACTATTTGCCACTTACCTTCTTTTTGAGCCGTTAAGACGTCTCTTAAACGACTGCCGAGTAGCTTTCCGCATTCTTTCATATTTAATTCGATGCTACATGTCGCAATCTCGTTTATATCGCCGTCGAAGAATTCAACTTCATGAGCATTCACTTCTTGTTTTATCAGTTCGATATACTCATCACTTATATTACTCTTACCACAGATTATTATTTTCTTTAAAGGCATGCGAACGCGGATATTTGCGTCCTTTCTTAGAGAGAAGACACAGTTGCAAATCTCTCTTGCTTCGTCCATTTTATTAACGATTCCATTGTTTACTTTGATATCAAGACGTGGAAAATTTTGCAAATGAATTGATTGAAAGACGGACATATATAAACAATTTCTTGTAAAGAAGCTGTTTAAAAAGTCAAGCAATGGTATTGCTTTGGAATTTATAACTTTATCAATAAAAAGCCTTTCAATATTGTTAGCGTATTAGAGACGTTATATAGATTGTTGCGTAAATCATAGGAGTTGTAATGCTATTACGTTATTGATTTTTATAAAAGGAGCACATCGATCTTATCGATTAGGATAGGGAAATAAATGTT
>CALCWF010000136.1 GCA_937906355.1 uncultured Rickettsiales bacterium | reverse complement strand
CGTTTATGATAGGCGGAACAAGTTTACTTATAGTTGTTAACGTGATAACTGACACAATAGTAGCGTTACAATCGGCGATGTTGCCAAATAAATACGCAAAGACGATGAGAAAGACGTATAGATGAAATCTATAGTTCCATTCGTGTATCGCGTATCATCGATGATGATACGTTTATACATTTTGTTGTATGCTACAAGATACGATTATGCATTTTTATGCATCGGTTTGATGTCGAATGATTTTTTACGAGTTGCCAATGTCGTCCTATTCTTATGTATCTCACGTATCTTCTCGACTGGATTTGTTTTTATCGAAAATGTTATCGAACGACTTCTCACGTACGGAAATTCAGAATTTTATTCTGGACGGAAAAGTATGTGTTAACGATAAGATTACGACTAGACGTTCGTTTGGCATTAGGATCGGCGACAGGATTAAGATAGAGTGCACCTCGAAACAGGTAGATACTACTTTACAACCGAAGGAAATGCAAATTGATGTTGTATACGAGAATGAGAACTTATTAGTGATAAATAAATCTGCCAATCTAACAGTTCATCCGGGAGCTGGGAATACAACGAATACGCTAGTAAATGGTCTTCTTTATATGGAGCAAAAAGGTATGATGACTCTATCAAATGAGCGTGGCTACGATAGACTTGGTATCGTGCATAGACTAGACAAGGACACGAGCGGTCTGATGATTATTGCTAAGAATAATAAAGTTCATAGGCTATTGTCCGATATGATGAAGACGCATAGTATAGATAGAAGATATCTGGCACTATGTCATGGCATTCCAAATAGAAAGGAAGATTGTATAAGGAGTTATATTCATCGCAATAAGAAGAATATAAAGAAGATGTGTATATGCGATAAAGACGATTATAAGGCAAAACTAGCGATTACGCACTATAAGCTTCTACTGACTATCGATGACGGCAAGAACGGACAATTGAGCTTAATCGAATGTAGATTAGAGACCGGTAGAACGCATCAAATTCGACTGCATATGCAGTCGATAGGACATCCACTTGTTGGAGAACAATTATATACGTCGTCTCACTATAAAAAAATGGACGTAGATAACGGTTATTTACATCAAATGTTGCATTCATATAAACTTAACTTTATCGATCCGATTAGTAAAGAGAAGGTTAGTTGTGAAAATTGGAGCGACGAGTTTAGAGAAATAGCCAAGAAAGCTAATAAGGTACTTAGTTCGCAGTTCAACTCATTGATTTAGTTGTGGTTTTTGATGTGATTAATCAGACTTCCGCATTAGTTTTTCGAGTAAAGCGTAGTAAGACGAAGATGGATAAAATGAGAAAGAATATCAAAGAGACTTTATATAAAAAAGATACGTTATTCGATATGGGTAAACGTTGGCTGAATGTTCCATTTAGATGGCATGGTTATACGCGTTTCGGCTGTGATTGCGTTGGTCTTATTGTCGGTATTTTATACGAGAATGGAATAATCGATGATGAATTTATCGAGAAATTTAAACGTATAAAATACGGAACAAATTTATCGAAAGTCGACTCGACTGAGATGATTAATTATATATCGCTCTTCTTCGATGAGGTTGATGATATTCATTATGCCGATCTAGTACTCGTGCGAACCAGATATTCTCCGATACATTTCGTCATCATTGATAGAGGTAATGAAAATTGTATAAGTAGTGATGTAAGTAATAAAGATAACGAAAGCAATAAAAGCGATGAAAACAATAAAAGTAAAAGTATCGCAACTGATGGTGGAATGAATAGAAATATAATTCATATATCAGAAGAAGTCGGGCGTGTATTTGAGACGGGATTTGATGAAAACTTACTTAATAGTGATACCATTTACGGAATGTTTAGACTGAAATAGTTATTCAGATATTTCGAATATTTTTATTCTCGACTTCGCCCCACTTACGCACGCAAACTTTGTTTTTCCAATGCGAAGGTACTTAGATAGCATGCTTATTACGCTTTTATTAGCCTCGCCGTCTTTTGCTATAGAAGTCGTCGATATCTCGAAAATCGAGTCGAAATGATTTGATTTCATCTTCGTCGTTGTGCTATTGCTATCGTTGACGATGTTTAGAATAGAGTCTATTTCGTTAACGCTACTATCTAGTTTTTTGACTTCGTTTTTTTTCGCATTCGGTTTTACCTTCACTAGAATCCTCATCTTTTTATTATTAATAATAAAATGTTATTATAATAATAATATTATAATAATTAGCTTTTTTAATTAGCTTTTCTTTACTTACTTTTCATTAGTTCTTCTTTTTTTATGCCGATATAGATTCCGAATAATACGACAAACATTCCCACGATAGACGTCGTGTTCCATTTGTATCCTTCTACGAGAGTGCTGACTAGCATAGAAACGATCGGCATTATAAAGTTTATATATGTTATTTTTACTGCACCTTGTTTTTCTATTATGTAGTACATAGATAGCATTGAAAATATGGAAACCGTTATTGCGAGATATATAAGAAGTGCGACGTATTTGATGTCGTAAATAGCCGGATCTATCATTTCACTTGGAGAGTGGAAAACGAATCCCACGATTAACGTGATTATACCCGCAAATATACAGTTATAGAATAAGAAAGTTGGACGATATATTTTGCATACTATTGGCTGTGTTTTCTCGTAGACTATATTGTCGACGGCTGGACTCACGGCGGACATGAATCCGAAAAATATTCCCAGAAGAAGATTTCTAATTTCGACATCGCCGGCGGACTGTAAC
>CALCWF010000135.1 GCA_937906355.1 uncultured Rickettsiales bacterium | reverse complement strand
TTTTTCGCACTCACTTATTAGAAGTTTTCGATCGCCGTATAGCATCTTAGCCATCAAGAGAACTGCATTTTCATCTATTTCGAAGTCTTTTTTCCTGAAAAAAACTTTTATCACATCGGTCGCCTTTCGTTCGTCGTCTTCGTAGCAACTTATACACGCGAGATCTTTCGCCTTGCTAAATAGTAGTTTTAGAGACGATCTATTGTCTATATCGTCGGTTCCGAATAGAATTATCAATTTGTCTACCGGTTTAATGTTTGATAGAAAAGTCAGTTCTTTGCTGGCCTTGTTTTTTACGTTGTATATTTTGACAACTCTCTTCGTTGAGAAGAAGTCGTTTTCTAGCATAGGTTGTAGCGTCTGTGCGAGATTTTTCTCGATGTCTTGATAATCTAATAATATTTTCTCTGCTGGCTGAAATATTTCTACTATTTCGTCCGCTAGTTGAGTCGCGAGACCGAAGTTCGTTCCGGTGAATAGTATAGCTTTAATATCGTTGTTTTTTAGACTATCTAAACATTTACTAAAAGTATTCTCCGTAAATATCATAACTTTTTTGTAAACTACACTGACTTTTTAGTCGTTCTGAATTATTCTACTATCAACACACTATTTATTACAATAAGTATGATATTATCATAAGCATAACGCAGACGGTGATACTTGAAAATAAAAAAAATAATAATCAAAGTATAGCTATACAATCGTGGCGGAATTGGTAGACGCGTTAGGTTCAGGTCCTAATCCTTGCAAAAGGTTAAGGGTTCAAGTCCCTTCGGTTGTAGTGTCGAGCAGCTTTCCATGCTATATTCATCGTGATTAACTCGATAATCTTTTGATTTTCATTTCTTTTTTATATAGAAAACATTGCATAAACAGTATCACGCCGTCTTAGCGATAATCTCAAAATCGAATCAAAACTTAAATGTTCGAGTTCGAACGAATGATGCGTGTTTATCGTGCTGGTGCCTATGGCCGGACTTGAACCGGCATGCAGTTTAACCCGCGAGGGATTTTAAGTCCCTTGTGTCTACCAATTCCACCACACAGGCTTACTCGTCTAAAATGAAAGTAAAAGAAAGTAAAAATCAAGAAAAGAAATTAACGATTAATAAACTTCTCATATCAAGACAAGCATACAATAGTTGCTATGCTTTTCTCTATTTTTTCGAAAAATGGAAAGTATCAAACTTAATACTCCTATAGAATAGAAAAGCACTAAAACAAAAAAAAACTAAAACAAAAAAACTATGCTATGTTGTAAAAATGTATTGACTTTCATGATTAAAAAAACATATAAAAATATATGCAACAAACAAAAACTTTAACTATATCTAACGACGATGAAGTGAAAGACACGAGAGAGAGAGAGAGAATAATAGATTATATCTCTAACTCAAAAATCAATAAAACACCAGAGGAGGTTGAAGCGGTGCAACCTTTTTCAAGGCAGTTAGTAGAAGATTATAATTATCCAAAAGAAAATATACAAACACATCCACAATTTAGAGTAAAAGTTAGACCAAGTGATGAAAGAAAAGAATATCCAATAGATATTGCTATTTTTAGCAATAACAACAGGACTGACGATAACTTGTATATTATCGTTGAGTGCAAAAGAAAAAACAGAGATGATGGAAAAACACAATTGCAAGATTATTTAAGGTTGTCAAAGGCAAAATTTGGTGTTTGGTTTAATGGAAATGAAAAATTATTTTTAAGAAAATATGAAAAAGATGGTGAAATTTTATTTGAAGAAATACCGAATATTCCACAATACAAACAAAGAATAGAAGATATTGGAAAATTTTATAAAAAAGATTTAAAAAAAACACACAATCTTAAATCAATTTTTAGAACAATTAGAAATTATTTGGCAGGCAATACAAAAGGTGCGACAAGGGACGAGACATTGGCAAAAGAACTTATAAATCTTATTTTTTGTAAAATATATGATGAAAAATATACTGCTGACAATAAAATATGTAATTTTAGAGCAGGAATTGGAGAGAAAGATACGGAGGTAGCCAGTAGAATAAAAGATATTTTTAATGAAGTAAAAACTTCTTATGGAGAATTATTTGATGCAAATGAAAAAATACTATTAGATGGTGGTTCAATAAGATATGTTGTCGGCGAATTACAAAACTATAATTTAATGGAAACGGAACGAGATGTGATAGCGGATGCTTTTGAAACTTTTATAGGTCATACATTAAAAGGAGAACAAGGACAATTTTTTACTCCAAGAAATGTTGTAAAATAATTAGTTGAAATGCTTAATCCAACGAAAAACGATACTGTAATAGACCCTGCTTGTGGCAGTGGTGGTTTTTTAATTGAAAGTTTGAGACATATTTGGGAGCAAATTAGACAAGAAAAAGAAAAATATAATTGGAATGTAAGTGAATACGAGGCGGAAAGAATTAAAGTAGCAAGCAAGAATATAAAAG
>CALCWF010000134.1 GCA_937906355.1 uncultured Rickettsiales bacterium | reverse complement strand
TCATAATCATAAAGAATTTTACGAACATACATATTAGTTTCTTTAAATGGAATATTTTCTAAAATTAAAATTTATAATCTTAGTCTCATTTTCTTTTTTGCCTTCTCGTTCTTCTTTACTTTTTTGCACATCACTTATAGCGTTTTTTAACGTCCAGTTGCCCTCTTTGATCCCGTATTTCTCGATCAACTTTTTAATCGATTCATCGCTATTATTGACGTCCTTTACGTCTTGAAAGTCTTCAATCATCTTTTTCAGAGGCTCCTTTCTAAAATTAACAAGTAAATCGTCATAACCAGTTAAAGTTAAAGCACTATGCGTCCCCATCAAATCCGCAATCCCAAAAAACTTCTCGTCGTCCTCGTATTCGTTATCTTCTTTGAATGGAATGAATAGATATTTTGGTGCCTTTGGTGTTAGTTTTTGAAACTTGATGTCTTTAATATCGTTCTCTCGCAGAAAAGTAAACTTACTCTCTTTTGTCCCTCTTATGTCGTAATAATACAACTCCGCAAGCTTATCGTTCTCCTTCTTTTTTCCTTTTTCTTCCCCGTCCTCTCCTTTCTTTTCTCCACTTTGTCCCGTCCCCTGTTCTCCTTCGTTTTTCTCGCCGGTTTTGACAAAAAACGCAATAGCAACTCCAACTTGAATATTGAAAACATTCTTGTCTTTACTAAAACCAGCAAAACCGCCCTCTCCGTGGAGATCGAGAATATATATTTTGTCATAAGTCTTCAATAAATGCTCTCTCATCTTATAGTGCGTATCGCCGTTCAAATAAGAGTTGTTAGTTATATAGTTCATTATTCCCTGCTCTTGCCTACTAGTGTAGTATTCTCCTAGACGAATAAACATCCAGTATAGATCGTTGCTTGGATAAGCGTTTGCCCCCGCCTTATAGTCATTTGCTAAGTCTTCTATAAACTTTGGCTGTTCTTTTACCGCCGCATGTGCGTAAGGTGGATTCCCGATTATAACCTTAATATCTTTGTCAGTTTTAATCTTTGTCGCTCCGTCGATCTCGTCTCTCAAATATTGATGTCCGTATAATTCATATTCTCCCTTCTCATTTGCTAACGCATTTGTGAAATAAATGCTGATCTTATCGTCTTCTGATAAATCTATCTTATAGTCTCTCAATAACATCTCAACCTTCAAATGTGCTAACGTATGTGAAACCATTGATATCTCGAAGGCATTCAATCTTGGTAAAAGCTTTGTTTTTACATAGTTCTCCCACATTCCGAGATCGTTTTGTTTTTGTTGATATATCTGCTTTATTATCTCAACAATGAAGGTTCCAGTTCCTGTTGCCGGATCGAGGATTTGTATCCCCCCCCCCTTCACCGTCCGTGGCATCAGCAAGACCGTCAGTGATTTTGAACTCTGATTTTATCAAATCACTAGTATTTCTAACCATAAAATCAACAATCGGCTTTGGAGTATACCAAGCACCAAGTTGTTTTCTCGCCTCGTTGTTATAATGCTTCAAAAACTCTTCGTAAAAATATATCAAAACATCGTCGTTGTCTTTGTATTTTTTATAAAAGATTTCGACATCAAAACTATCGAACAAGTTGTTTATTATATCAATAATATAGCCACATTTAAGTTCATCTTTAAGTTTCTCTGTTATCACGTTAAACATTCCTCTCAAAAATCCGTTCGACTTTGGAATCTCCCCGCCGTTCAACTTCTTGATTAAAAAACCAAACATCAAAATCTGGGCGTAGCCATCAATAAGCCCTTCTTCTCGCTGATTACATACCAAATGTTTTTCGATAAAATCAAAATCATCTTTTAGCTCATCCTTCTTGTCGACCAGCTCTTCCTTCAAAATCAGCGTCTTGCCTGCCATTTCTTTCACAAGCATCTCGACGGAGTCTATTGGTGTATTATAGTTGTAAGATATAAACGTCTCTAATAAACTATCAAATTTGTTAATATTTTCTTCTGTAATCTGTATCTTTCCCCTTACAACTTCGCCAATTCTAACGTTGCCTTTTTCTTCCCCGTTGATGTATAAAATAAAGTATAAATAATCAGTTATTATCAAATTTGGAAAAGCATTTTTGTATTTCGTGAATTGTTTCTCATATTTCTTGTCATTCAAATTCTTGTTAATGTCCTTCGTTTCAATGAAACCAATATAATGTTCTCCATTTTTCACTAAAATATCAGGTCTTGTTTTTTTATCTTTTGAACTCGGCTCGTTTATCGCTGAGATGTTTGTATCTAATTTTTCTTTACCCAAGCTTTCAATCAATTTCTGTATTGCACCACGATAGGAAGGTTCTGTCGCTGATCCTGTTTTATAAACATTGTTCAGACCTGATATATACTCATTTATACATTTTTTTATACGATCGCTATCAACTGACATATTTTAATCAAAAACAATATAAAGTCGATCCATATAATATGCTATACTCCATTATAATATGTTATCGCATCGTCTCATTGTTCGACTTTTTTTCTTGTTTCGCGTCTTGTTTTGCAATTATATCATTAATATGACTTCTCACAGAGCCACTACCAACTTTTTTTATTTCTCCATTTTGTCTTATGTAATTGATGAATTTATAATCTCCCGTTATCGACGCGTCGTGTATAAAGAAATTATCACGTATCTCGTTTGGATTTCTAACATCGTAGCCAATTAGATTTGCAACAAATTTACTAATTTCGTAATGTGATATTACACCTAATTTCTTGAGTGATTGAAATAGCTTCTTGTTCTTCTTTTTGCTATACATCAAAAATGGAACTCGAACAACGCTTTCAGATAAAAAATTATGTCCGTACATGTCGCATCCCGTCCCATGAGTCGTCTCTCCGTCTGAACCAATTATTTCACCATGATCGGACGTAATAAGAAAGTAATCAACGTCCTTTTTAAGAGCAATCGACAACAATTCGTTCAACAACCAATCGAGATATAAAATATTGTTATGATACATATTTAAAGTTATATCTCTCTTAGAGACTCCGTCTATATATCTATCGAATTGCTTTTCATGATGTCTATAATTTGAATCATATGGTATATGAACGGATCTTGGATTTATTACGATAAAATGTTTCCCCTTCGACAAGTCCATTTTACTGAACTGCTTTATTAAATAGTCGTCATGTATAGACTTAACTTTGATACTATGTCGTTCAAGAGTATGCATGTCATCCGCTAAGATAGAAGAATACTCTGGAATAACTATTGATTGCGTCGATATCCAATGTGTCTTATAGCCATTTTCCTTCGCCATCTTAAATAGATTATGCTCTCTCGTTTGAAGGCAGTTTACATTACCCGGTTCTCTTATAATATTAAAAAATAGAGGATGAGAAGATAACGTAGCTACACCGCCACTTATCGCTGACATCGTGAGAAAGTTATCACCATTATCTCGTGAAAATTTCGCCAGCAACGGAGTAGTCTCTCTGCACTTACTATTTACGACACTCATGTCGCGATCGTTCGTGCTCTCTCCGAAGAAGATAACTATTATACGTGGCGTATCACTACTTACATTCTTGACATCATACGAGGCATACGCCTTTTGTGGAAGACTATTATCAAAGCTAGTGATATCCTTTATATGTGTTAGAAAGAAAGCAAAAGTTGATGTCGAATTCCTTATAGTCTGTCTCGTCGATCTCACGATAAATTCATCAATACTACGCTCGCTCTCCTTATGGAACAGCCAACCAAAACAACAAAAAGCAACAATACAGGCAAACAAAGAAAAATACATCTTCTTCCTACATTTGATCGCAAAGTAAACAATTGCTACAAACGGAATAACTATAAACGGATCTATCTTCCAAATAAAATCGACATTCTCCATGATGTCGCTCGTCTCCACGAGAATCTTAGGTATAAGAAACGGATCAAGTGGCTGACCGCTAAAATATATATAATTTAATTGCACAGTCTGTATTATAAATATGAAAGTCGCAATGAAAAGCTTTAAAAACGTTCCGCAGAAAGATAGAAAAAAGCAGAGAATAAACATCACAATCGACACTACGGTATGAATACTAATTGAACTAACACCGCTAATACGAAGCACTATATCGGGAATAGATATGATCAATATCATCAATAACGCAAAAAAAGCATTATACACTATACTTGCATCGCTATTCGGATATATAAAAATACGCGATAAGTAAGATAACTTATTCCCAATCTTAGAAAGAAACGTCATTTACAAATAAAACAAACTCAAAGACTAGTCACGAACGCTTACTAATTATAGAACCTCAACAAGCGATCGAACGATTGCTAATACAATAAATAATACACGATAAACGCGTCGTCTACCGGTCCAACAGGCACAACGACGCAACAATTCTGTAAAACTATTATCTTCTATTATCTTTCACAAATCTCTTCTTCTGAGAAGAAGTACTTAATCTCTATACCAGCATTCTCAATGCTATCAGAGCCGTGAATTGAATTCTCTCCCATACTCAAAGCATACTTCGCTCGAATAGTTCCCTCCTTCGCGTTAGCTGGATTAGTGGCACCCATTATCTCACGATAATCAGCAACAGCATTTTCCTTCTCGAGAACTTGAACCACAACTGGTGCAGAAGACATATACGTCGTCAATTCTTCATAAAATGGTTTCCCTTTGTGAACCATATAAAAACCTTCCGCTCTCTCCTTCGACATATGAACCATCTTCATGGCAATAATCTTAAAGCCCGCCTTCTCAAGCATCGCATCTATTTCTCCAACAAGATTTCTCTTAACGGCATCTGGTTTAATTATAGAAAAAGTTCTCTCCAACATAAATCAACTCTAACAAAACAATATATAGTTCGCTAGCGTAAATAAAATAAAAAACAATTTTTATATTCTGCATCAATAATTAACGCATTCATGCGTATTTTCGCTTGAAATTAATTTACTACTAATAACCTCTCATCATTATATTCTCATAATCGTTATATGAATTCTCTCTCTCTCTCTCTCTCTCTCGAGATTTGAAACATTAAAGACAAAATGGGAAGAGAATAAAGAAGAATATAAAAAAACAGAAGTCGGTAGCGGTGTTCATAGTTTCATATGTGACGTATTAAAGGACGTCTTTCATTTAAAAGAAGTAGTAAAAATAGATAAAAAAGATACTAATGTTTTCAATCACGACAACACAACGGGAGAAAATGGGAGACCTGATTTTGTAATAAAAATAAATGACAATGTTATAATACCGGTTGAAGTAAAATGTTATACAAGAATTGATGAAGGGAAAGAACAAATTCTAAGATATCAAAAAGATTATAGTAAAAAATACGGCATTCTAACAGACGGCTGGGAATGGAGATTTTATAGCAACGGCAACTATGAGCAATTATGCTTCGATCAATTCAAAAGTGATTTTTCAATATTCTGGGAAAAATGGATAAAACCAGAAAATTATTACAAAAGCACACTAAATCAAAACAATGAGCTATTTTTCGAACCATTGAAATTAGATAACAACGATAACAAGAAAACATTTTTCGACGAAATCACAAGATTAATAAACACATTTAGAGTCAAAATTAAAACAATAAACCTATTCTATAGGTATAAGTCAGAAAAACAATGCGTCGAAATTACTTATTCCTACATAATACAATTCATTTTGTATAAAGTTGTCGTTGATAATAACTTCGGAAAGTTGAAATCAAAATACGAAGAAAACAAGAAATCGATATACAATAATTTACAAAATGAAGATTATAACTCTATAATGTCTATAATCGAAAGAATGTGTCTTTCTATATCTAAGAATATATATATATTCCCTTCGAAAAGGAACAGGAGATGATAACAAAAAACTTATTCGATAAAATTGATAAACCAACACTTGACACAATTTCACCTTGGCTCGATATATTAAACTTTATAGATAGATACAACTTTGCTAATTTGCAAAACGAGGTTTTTGGTTTTATTTATGAAAACTTTTTGAAAGTTTTATATCAAAAAGAAGATAAAGGACAATTTTTTACATCTCCTGAAATTGTAAATCTAATGCTTGATGAAGTTGGTTTTAATAGTGAATACATAAAAAACAATCAAGATAAAATAAGTGTAATTGACCCTGCCTGTGGAGCGGGAACCTTTTTATACTCTGCGACAGATAGAATAATTAAAGCATTAAATACTCAAAACACAGAAGAACAATCAAAGGAAATTGAAGATAAAATTGATAAAAATATCTTCGGCTTCGACGTCGAAGAATTTCCATTATATCTTGCGGAAATGAATATTTTAATGAGATTGTTGCCATTGATTTTGAATGACAAGTTTAACAATCCAATAGATAATAAATTCAAACTCTTCAAGACGGACGATAGCATAAGTGAATTTCTTGATAAATTCGTCCCAACGCTCGCTTATCCAAGCTTCATGAGAAACGAGGAAGATTTAAAAGAAACGTTCAATTCTATCAAATCCGATTCAAAAAGATACAGATTTGATTTTGTTGTAGCGAATCCGCCGTATATTGGATACAATCAGTGCTGTAAGCAAAAAATGAAGTTTACACAAAAGATTAAAAACAAAGATGATAACATAAGTTTAGGCAACGTCTACGGCGTAAATCTCCACTCAATTCCTAACAATAGGAAGAAATATGCACCAAAACCGAACTTATATGCTTTCTTTATTGCTCTTGGTCTAGCTCTCCTCAAAAGAAACGGAAAAATGTGCTATATCATTCCTCAAACTATACTTTCAAATGGAGATAATGATGTTCTAAGGCATCACTTAGCGAACAACACGACAATAGAATACATTTGAAGACAACGTTTTTGTAGGCAGAGGAACTAAACAAAATAAAGCGGTCGCAACTTCAAGTTTAATATTCGTCGTCAAAAAGGCAGAACCCCCAAAAGACAACAAAGTTAAAATAATAACCTACAAAGCAAACAGCGAAAGCGACAACAAAGCGTTCAAACTCGACAACAAGATAGAAAAGGAGATATTACAGCAAGAGTTGATTGACAACGTCGAAAACTGGAGCTTCATAAAGTTTTCTGACGAAGACAAAAAGTTCGTCGAAAAATACAAAGCAAACAGCGAAGATATTAAATGCTACTATCGGCACGACATTGCGGAAAGAAGATTCGGAGAAAGGTTTTGGTTTGATAAAGGCTTAGTTTTTAGAAAAGAAGGAATAACAAATAAAAAGACGGAAGATAATTTTGAACTTATAGCACAATCAACAACAGACAAAACATATAATATACCAACAATTAAAAAATTTATTTCAAAAGATTTTATAGGAGAAACACAGGGCTTTCAGGGGTGGAAAGTATTTGAAGCAAAATATAAAATTATATGGTATTGTATGAATTTTTTAAAGTTCTATTTTTCAAAAGAAAAAATAATGACACATTATGAATATAGCATAATAACTTCAAATAATAAAAACGAAATGCTATTTTTGTATTCAAACAATAACACTAACAAATGAAAAGACTTCTTGTTTTTGCTGTCGGCATTACACTTGCCGTGGCTTCTCTTTCCGCTCAGGACAAGCTGTATTCAAACACTTTCTCCCTTTCTGACGTTCAGCTTCTTGACGGTCCGTTCAAGAACGCCTGCGAACTCAATGTGAAGACACTCTGCCAGTATGATATGGACAGACTTCTCGCACCGCTTCTCAAAGAAGCAGGGCTCGAGCCGAGAGCAGAGTATTTCCCTAACTGGGAGGGTCTGGACGGTCATATCATCGGCCATTATGTTTCTGCCCTCGCCATGAGCTACGCCGCCACCGGAAACAAGGAGTGCTATGACAGGCTCAACTACTGCCTTCTGGAGATGAAACGTGCGCAGGATGCCAACGGCAACGGCTACATAGGTGGAGTTCCGGATGGTGAGCACATTTTCGCAGAAGTCAAGAAAGGCAATTTCCGTCCTCTTCACGGAGCCTGGGTACCTTGGTACAATGTTCACAAGACCTATGCTGGACTCCGCGACGCATGGCAGTATGCAGGCATCGAGCTTGGCAAGGAAATGTTCATCAAGATGTGCGACTGGTGTCTGAGCGTCACTGAAGGTCTGACAGACGCCCAGATGGACGATATGGTCTCCCAGGAGTTCGGAGGAATGGACGAAGTCCTCGCTGATGCATACTTCATCACCGGAGATGAAAAATACATGAAGGCGGCGATCCGGCAGGCGCGGAAAGCGGAAGCGATCGGAGAAGTCCCCATCGGCTGCGTGATCGTGCGGGATGGGGAAGTCATTGCGCGGGGTTATAACCGTAGAAATACAGAAAAAAGCACCC
>CALCWF010000133.1 GCA_937906355.1 uncultured Rickettsiales bacterium | reverse complement strand
TAACCTTATTATTACCAGCCATAAAACAAACACATTAACTACTTCTCGACAACCTTCTTATTAGCGATTGCTTTTCCATGTCCTTTTATCGTCCTTGCATTGGTCTTCGTTCTTTGTCCTCTTACAGGTAATCTATTTCTATGCCGGCTCCCTTCATAGCAACCGATTGCAATCTTCAACTTGATGTTTTGAGATATTTGCATACGCAGGTCACCCTCGACATCGTAATGATTATTTATATAGACACGAACCATATCAAGCTCCTCATCCGTTAAATCTTTCATCCTCCTCTCGCAATCGATACCTACCGCCTTGCACACGACTTTCGCATTTGTCCTACCTATTCCGAAGAGATAGGAAAGACTCACGTAAACCTTCTTATCAAGAGGTAAATTAACACCAGCAATTCTAGCTACAACAGCCATATCTATTTACTCAAAACAACAGAAATATTATTTTTTTTCGCCCATTTCTCGATACCACTAGAAACACAAGCTACACTAATCTTTGATACTTTACCGACACTTTTAATCTCGACGTCTGAACTGATCAACTTTACTTTCTCATTCACGTCATGAATTAAGTTCTCATCTACCAAAGCATTATTATCTATTACATCATGCTTTGAATTAAAAACCTTCATCATCGCCTTCAATGAAAGAACTGTATACTTATTATCAACGTTAGAATTAAAACCCCTCATAGGGAGCCTACGGTATATTGGCGTTTGACCACCTTCAAACCCTCTAACGCTAGAACCTGAACGAGCTTTGTATCCTTTATGCCCACGCCCACATGTGCCACCATACGCACCACATCGACCACGTCTCCTTTTATCAAAACCAACTTTAACAAAGCTATTAAGTCTTACCATACAACATTATTATTCAACTCACTTATCCTCCTTCGATTTACTATCTTTTTTACTCTCCTTATCGTCACTGGAATTATCTTTATCACACTTAACCTCTTCTTTTATCTTACCATCGCTACTGCCCTTACCTACTTTACTCATCTTACCAATTTTAATCTTAATCTTATCTTCCTTTGAATCTTTTTCTTCATCGGTCTTCTCTATTGTTGAATCAATAGTCTCGGAATCATCTGAAAGGAAAATATTAAAATCAACTTTTTTATCCGAACTCCTCAACTTGCTATAATACTTCGGCGATTTTAACTTCAATAAAGCTTTAACAGTTGCATAAGACAAGTTGTAAGAATTTGACGAACCAATACATTTCGCAACGACATCGGACACACCCAAACATTCGAGAATGACACGCATAGCACCACCCGCGATAATTCCTCTACCAACTTGTGCTGGTCTTATTATCACCTTCGTGGAACCAAATTTCGCCGTAACCACATGTGGTATTGTCTTATCCTTCGTTAAAATTATTTGATAAAGATTCTTCTTAGCATTATTAACGGCCTTCTTTCTTGCGTCATTAATTTCAAGAGCCTTTCCTAACCCAATACCAAAGCAACCATTCTTACTACCTATCGCGACCAACACAGAAAACGAAAATATACGTCCACCTTTTACGACCTTAACAACACGTCCTATTGATAGAACTCTCTCTTCGAATTCAACGTTATAAAATTTTTTATTTAATACTTTTGAACTAACTAACATAACATTAATAATAAAATAAACTACTTCAAACTTTCATAAAAACCATCCGCAACGGCC
Organism: uncultured Rickettsiales bacterium; assembly: GCA_937906355.1. Taxonomy (GTDB): domain Bacteria; phylum Pseudomonadota; class Alphaproteobacteria; order Rickettsiales; family Deianiraeaceae; genus UBA4311. Next base: position 960 of record CALCWF010000133.1, on the reverse strand, counting down.
TTCCCTACACCGTGAAATATCTTCCCGGCACGATTGAAGGAAACGTTATCTATCCCCTCGGCTTTACACTTCTCTGCGACCTTAACTCCAAGCTCACGTGCGACATTTACGTTACGACAATTTTTACAACCTTTGTCCTTCTTTTCGCTACCACTATCCGCATGATTAACTTTTAATGTCGAAACAGTAAACTCGGTTTTTCCGTTTGTCAAATTCACTATCTGAGCATACACGTTACGATTGCTACAAAAAATCAGCATCTCGAACTTAGTAGCTCTACCGAACTTCGCTCTTATACGTTTTATAGCACCACTCCTTTTTTTTCTTTTATTAGAAAACATAAATCTTTCTCAAAAAAAACTATTTCTTTTTACCTTCTTTCCTTATAACCTTTTCGTTATCTATAAATATACCCTTACCCTTATAAGGCTCTGGCTTTTTAACGCTCCTTATCGTCATAGCAAATTGCTTAACAACGCCTCTGTTATAGCCTTTTATATTTATATTAACGTCGTTTGCGACGGCAACTTTAACACCCTCCGGAATGGCGAAACAAATATCATGACTCAAACCAACGAACACACGCAAGAAATTACCATTAACGCTAGCTTTAAAACCTACGCCAACCATCTTCAAATTTGCTTCATATCCATCGCACGCATCCTTCATTGCGTTTCTAACAAGAACATACGACGTTCCAAGCATCCCTGCGTCTTCTTTTTGCAGAGACTTAAATGCGAGTCCGTTCTCACTGTCGACATCAACTAATCCATTTAAACGCACAGCGACGCTACCTAACTTATTCGATACAACCAACCCATCGATCGTCTTCTCGAACTTACTGCCATCAACGATAGCCAATTGTTTTTTTACCATTCTAGACATACTATGATATCTCACACAAAACTTCACCTCCTACGTTATTCTTTATAGAGTCCTCCATACTCATAACACCTTTCG
>CALCWF010000132.1 GCA_937906355.1 uncultured Rickettsiales bacterium | reverse complement strand
TATGATTCCGAACATGTAGTCATATGATGACGTTTTAAATAAATGTCAATATGATAGAATATAATTAGAATATAATTTGATGTCGTAGTTCTTGACAAGAATAAAGTTTGTGATAACCAGTTAGCATGGTCTTGACTAAAATTAAACATAGTAATAGTAATACTAGTAATAGTAATGGCAATAGCGATACATACGTCGTCAACGAAACAAGTATAAAACATGATTACGATATAGTTCGAGGAGACGCACTCGTTAAACGCACGATTCAAAAGGAAAGTATTGATTTGATAATAACTTCGCCACCTTACAACGTTGGGATTGAATATGCAGAACACAATGATACAGAAAATTATGAAGAGTATTTGAAGTTTACTAAAAAATGGTTAGAAAATGCCTTTTACTGGACTAAAAATACAGGAAGAATGTGTTTAAATATTCCACTTGATAAAAACAAAGGAGGACAAAAAAGCGTCGGTGCAGACATTACGACAATAGCAAAACAAGTTGGTTGGAAATATCACTCAACTATAATTTGGAATGAGAGCAATATTTCAAGACGAACTGCTTGGGGAAGTTTTTGTTCTGCTTCTGCACCTTATGTCATTGCGCCAGTTGAATTGATTGTTGTATTTTACAAAAATGACTGGAAAAAAGACCACAAAGGCGACAGCGACATTTCAAAAGAGGATTTTATGAACTGGACAAATGGAATGTGGACTTTTAACGGAGAAAGTAAGAAAAGAATAGGACATCCGGCACCATTTCCAAGAGAGTTGCCAAAGCGGTGTATCAAACTTTTTAGTTATGTTGGAGATACGATTTTAGATCCATTTTTAGGTAGCGGAACAACCTTGATTGAAGCAATAAACAACAATCGTAAAGGCATTGGAATTGAAATGTCGGAAGAATATATTGAATTGGCAAAAAATAGAATAAAAAATGAGTATTTTAAGAGTTTGTTATGAGTATGTTAAGTGATTTTAATAATAACAACGACGAATGGCGTCAACTATTTTATAAATTGAAAAAATATGGTTGGCAGTATTTAAATAAAATGGTTGTAAAAAACATATCAAAAAGAATTCAACTTAAAGTTTTTTATAATAACAATAGAGTTCATAAAATAACACTACAAAGAGTTGATAGTTCAAGACCAGAACAAGCAAAAACACTTACATTTAATATAGACAATGAAAAACAAAATGGACTTGATAAAACATGCACTTTTACTGATTTATTAAGAGGACTTGAAGAAATATACTATTTAGCAAGAAAAGAAAATATAAAATATGTTAAAGATTTTTTATTACAAACTGATATAAAACTAACGGAAGAAGAAAAACAAAAACTTATAGAAATATGTAAAAGCAACAACATATTGAATTACGAAGACATATCAAAATATACAAATGGACTTGAAGATTTTGAAAAATTATATGATAACGCATGTACTGATGAACAAGCATGGCAAGCTTTTTTTCAAAAACGTTTATGGGTTCTTGGTTTAACTTTACAACAGCAATTATTGATACCATCAAGAAATAGTGGTAATTTGCACAGCGAATTATCAACAAGAAATCTTTTGGATGGTAGTTTGTTGACTTCTGGTGCCGTGAATTATTTAACAATTTGTGAATTTAAAAAACACACAGCAAAATTGTTGGAAGATGAACCATATAGAGAAAGAAATGGAGAAATTGCAGATAGTTGTTATCATATAACGACAGAAGTTAGCGGAGGAATTGCACAAGTATTACAATATAAAAGAAATGTAGAAAAAGAATTAAGGCAAGCAATAAATAGTAAAGATGGAGATTATACTGGAAAAAATTTTGAAATTATGAACCCAAAATGTTATTTGGTAATTGGTAAATTAAAAGAATTTACAGAAAATAATGGAAGAAAAGATTGTTTTGAATTATTTAGAAGAAATTGTAAAGATGTTGAAATTATTACTTATGATGAAATATATGAAAGAATGAATTTTATAGTTAATAATATGATAAAAAAGACAATAACAAAAAATTAACCAGTTACGGATGACGTATATGAAAATTATGATGACGAAATTCCTTTTTAATTTATGACATTAAATAAACTAATTGAAATATACTTCAAAAAACATCCAAAAAGAGATATTACACAACTTGAAATTACGAGTTGGTTGAAAAAAGAGTATAAAAAACAAAATGGAAAAGAACCGCAAGACCCTTGGAGAAGTGTGAGACAAATGCATCAAAAAGGATTTTTAATTAAGGTTTCAAAGGGTGTGTATAGATATGACCCAGATTTTGTAAAAGAGCGAGAATTGGAAGATTTTACACAAGAGCAAAAGGAGGAAATTTTGAAAAGAGATGGTTATAAATGTGTGATTTGTGGTCTTAGTAAAGAAAATGGTGTCGAGTTGCAAGTAGACCATATAAAACCAAAAGAGTTTGGTGGAAAAGCAATTATCGAAAATGGACAAACTTTGTGTGCAATGCATAACTTTCAAAAGAAAACTTACAATCAAACAACAACCGGGAAGAAGATGTTTATAAGACTGTATGAGCTCGCTAAGAAAGAAAATGATAAAAGATTGCTTAACTTTGTAAGTGATATACTGAAAGTTTTTGAAAAGCATCATATAAACGGTCATATCGAGTGGAAAAGATAAAGGGTTTTTGAAAGAAGATTGCTCGTATAGTAGCAAATTGATAAAAACTGCGTCATCACTACGGCTTAAATATTATAATTTTACTTTTAAAAGATACTTATCAGATTTATCTTCAGAGTATAATGCTATAGGTTCAATGCAATTTGACGATAATAGAT
>CALCWF010000131.1 GCA_937906355.1 uncultured Rickettsiales bacterium | reverse complement strand
ATGTGACACACTCGCCAAGGGTGATAGCTTGGACAATGCGATAACAGCATTAAAGAAGAAAATAGATGAGTTAGAAGTTGCCCAAAAGAAACAAGAAGAAGAAGAAAAAAAAGTGCCACTATACAGGATTAGAATTACAAAAAACAATGTACTCTATAATGAGTATATAAAAAAACAATATGAAAAAGGAAATCCTCTGGCAAGAAACTCTGTGCTGATGAAAATGCTACAAAAAAGATTAGAAAGTAGCAGTTGTGCAGAATGCGAATCTTTCGATATAGAATTTAATAGAGATAATCCACAGCGTATAGGCGGAACTTGCTATATGCGCCATGGGAGCATAGTGGATGGAGACGGCAAGCTGTACATTGGAAATGTCGGTGATAACGCTTACGAACTAAGCTATCTCAATAAGGCAAATACAAATACAAATACAATGAAATTATCTATTTCAGCAGAGCATAAGGTATCAATAAAAATCTCCGACGAAGAAGATTTCTCGATTGAAAGAATAGAAGATGACAAATTTAAATTATCTTATAAAAAAAAGAAAAACGACAACCTAATCATCTATGAAACTGTGCCCTCAGAAGAACAATTTAATAATACATCAACTAACATATTTGATGCACTCGTTACATGCACTGCAAACCATGATAAAGAAGATCCTGATGCTACTTCGAAAGCAGTGGAGCAATTAAGGGGAATAGCGTTTGAAACAAACCTTACCAAGTGTAAAGAAGGAACACTGTTGACAATGGACAACAACAGACGCCACGAGCTCACAAAACAAGGAGACGAATTTAAATTAGTGCATAATTGTAAAAACGAAAACAACGACACTATTACGGTCGAAGACCAACGGATATTCTCAAAAGAACAATTCGATAAGCATGAAGAGCTTAACGACACACTCATGATGCTTGCCGCTGATAGTGTTAACAAAACAGAAGCAGTAAAAGAACTGTTTAAAATAATGATCAAAACAGAGTTTGATGGGTATATAGGAAGAACAATAAATATCGGTGACGTCGCCAATAGAGAATTCTGCATGCTTAACAAAGTAGCAAATGAAGTAGCAAATGACAAATATGAATTATCTTATTCAAAGGGTGAAAATAATTGGTCGCTCAGTTTACGCTCACAACCATTCGAAAACAATCAATTATCTCCTGTGTTAAATGCACTCAACGGTGACAGACCGGTTGATGCACTGAAAAAGTTAGGTGAGATAGCCAAAGTAGGCTCTGATCTTTTTAAAGAAGTAGAAATAGTTTTCTACCATTTCTATAACAACAAACGTTGTGTTCTTAAAGAGGAAACCAATGACCAATTAACTTATACTAACAACAACAATCAAGAAAGGATAATCACAATTGACGATTTTGTCAAGACATCATTTGATAAGATACGAGAATTACTTGTTAGTGGCGATATAGAAGGAGCGAAGAAAATATCGAAAGAGTTGATAGATAAGTTAGAGGTCGAACAACAACAACAACACACAATCACAATTACAAAAGACGATATAAAATATGGTAATAAGCTGGAAGAATTTGAAAACGGCAAAAACAATTCTCTGTCAAAAGACTCTATGCTGGCGAAAATGCTACAAGCAAGTATCAAAAATTGCAAATCTATCAAAGTAGAATTTGACGAAAACATTCAAAAAATATCTAGAATTTACCATGTAGATAACAACAACAAAACCATCATACACGATGGTGACATGTGTGATGGCTTTTACAACAACCTCGACGGATCTTGTACGTTAAAATATAACAATGGTTTAGAATTAAAAGCTGAAAAGAGTGAGGGAACAATAAAAATCTCCGACAACGAATCCATCACGCTCACAAAACAAGGAGAAAACGAATTTAAATTATTTTATAAAGACAAAGACAACAACAACAACACAATCTGGACGACATATATACTCTCAAAAGAACAATTCAACAGTAAATCAACCGCTATATTAAATGCACTCACTTCAAACGATATGACAGGAGGAGCAATAAAAGAATTAAGGAAAGTAATACTCGGGACAAACCTTACCGATTGTGAAGAAGTAAATATGGCAATCGAAGCCAACGACAACAACAAATACATCGAGCTCACAAAACAAGGAGAAAACGAATTTAAATTATTTTATAAAGACAAAGACAACAACAACAACACAATCTGGACGACATATATACTCTCAAAAGAACAATTCAACAGTAAATCAACTGCTATATTAAATGCACTCTTTTTGGGCGATAAGACAAAAATAATGAAAGAATTAGAAAAAATGATGCTTGAAGAGTTATGGTGTAGTATGTCTAAAAGAGCTGAATTTGCAGAAATAAATCTCCACGAGAATGATGACACAATTTGCATTTTCAAAAAAGACGATAACAAATCAACAGTGACTTATAACATAGGAGGTGGCGAAAAGAAATTCGACAGCGATGATGTCGTCGGCAATGGTAATATGTATGCTCTCGACGAGATGCATAAGGCATTATGTGACACACTCGCCAAGGGTGATAGCTTGGACAATGCGATAACAGCATTAAAGGAGAAAATAAATGAGTTAGAAGTTACCCAAAAGGAACAAGAAGAAGAAGAAGAAAAGGAAGAAGCAACCGAAAAAAACGCCATCCTAATTAAAGAAGACGGTGCAATGTTATATTGTGGAAATGTAAAACAATATAAAAAAGAAGGTCCTCTGTCAAAAGACTCTATGCTGATGAAAATGTCACAAGCAAGTATCAAAAACAACAAAGAATACAAATCTTTAAAAATGGAATTTGACAAAGACAAAGGATTTGAAATTTACTGTGCAGTGTCTCACACGAGAGAGAATCTTGTCGGTACGTGTTGCGTCAACCTCGACGGATCTTGTACGTTAAAATATAACAATGGTTTAGAATTAAAAGCTGAAAAGGATAAGATGACAATAAAAATCTCCAACAACAAATACATCGAGCTCACAAAACAAGGAGAAAACGAATTTAAATTATTTTATAAAGACAAAGACAACAACAACAACACAATCTGGACGACATATATACTCTCAAAAGAACAATTCAACAGTAAATCAACTGCTATATTAAATGCACTCTTTTCTGGCGATAAGACAGAAATAAAGAAAGTGTTGACGAAAATAGCGTTCGAAAATTTTGATAACTATGTAAAAGGAAGTGTAAAAATATACAACGACGGAGAAGGCGAATCTTACGCGTTCGAAAAAGACAACAACGAATTAAAATTAACTTACGTTGAAAACGGAGTAACAAAAAAGTTCAGAGGTAGCCACGTAGAGCTCATACATAAGATGATGATAAATAATTTATCCCAAGAAAAACCGATAAAGGAAATAAAGGAGAAATTAGACGAAGCAATAAAACGGTCAGAAGAAATCCAAAAAGCACACACAATCACAATTACAAAAAGCAAAGACAATACTGCACTTTTAAGCTATGGGGATAAAATAAAAACATTTGCAGCGGAAAAAAAACATTCTTTATCAACCGAATCCGCACTGATAAAAATACTGCGAAGAAAAATCATCAACGGAAATTGCAAATCTCTCAATATAGTAGCCGAACAAAAAGATACAGAGCGAATATGTGATATTTACTATGCAGATGGGGATGGCACTAGGGGCGATGCTCTCGAATTTAAACTCGATTATAATGAAAAAAACAAAACCTACACGCTACAATGTGAAAATGGTTTAAATATAGAAATCGTGAATGATGCTGTTAAAGTAATATTTCCTGATGAAGGTCCGTTCTACGAATTCAAAAAGAATAGCTGTTCCTATAAAAGTAAATCAGTAATTAATCTTACACTCAAAGAAGAAGGATTCGATGAGCTACTGAACGCTGTATCTGCTACATCTGTTCTCATCGATCTAGATGAAACAAAGAAAAAATTAAATGAAACAATATTGCAATGTTGTGGCGATAGGGTAGATTTATATCTTTCTGACGACGAAGTTTGCACAATCAGAGAAGAAAGCAGGTACGACATTGTAAAGTTTATTCGTGCGATCGACTATAATAATGATATTATAAGCCAGATAGCGTATGAAATGTCACCCGATAAGAAGAATGATATGGTAAAAGATATATTAACAATGGTCGATATCGGCGATTTGAGCAAAGTAAAGAAATTTTTAAATAAACAGGCATTCAGGTTGTTTAAAAAACTGTGGATAGGTGGAGAATTTTACAACGAAAACGACGAGAGAGATATATATGGAATCGTGAGAGAGAATGATAAAACAACTCTCATGTTTTCCAAAGGAAAAACAATGCATAATAACGTGCAATTAGATACAGATAAAATCAATGATATAGAAAGTAAGCTCGAAGAAGCGTCTCTAAATATGCTCGAAATAAAGCGATATATGTATCGTCTTGCCAGATGCGAAAGTAAAAAAGAAAAAAATGCAAATGAAGGTAATATTAACACAATCCTTATTGCAAATGGCTGTGAGGATCGTAGTAATTGTGAAGTGTATAATGATGTGGGTTCGGGAGGTGGAAATCCTGTGACGGCAGGTTCTTTTATGATGGAGATAATGCGGGCAGGTACTACAGATGGATCTTCTCCTATAAAGATAAATATAAATTCAAATGGAGGTATTGTTAACGTAAATGGAGTTCGTGATAAAGCCACTATATTCACTAACGATTCATTGCAGGCAAAACTTCACTGGTTACAATATGGAGAGAATATGCCAATAGCGGAAGCCACAGATCACCTGTCTGTAAAAACAAGTCTCAGTAATGACGAATCATACAAACTCTCAGGATGGGGAGTACAAAAATCGGAAGTTTTGGCAGTAGAGAATATTCCTGCTGTGACATTAGTTTATAAACAAGGATACGATGAAGTGTCGTTTGCATCCAAAAAGCAAGATGACCTAATGAAATTAGTGCAAAATGTCAAATTTAGATCAACAATAAACATTAATGTCAATGAACAATTAGCTTTAATAACTTTCATATTAAAGGATGTACAAATATATGATGCCAAGGCTAAATCTACACTAATAAATGTTGCATTGGAGAACCTACGAGTGTTAACTAATGCCAATTATTTGATTTTCGAGAAGGGTTGTGCTAATGATATTGATCTTAATAGTATTATGACGTATATTAAGATGAACATCGAGCGTTTGCAGGAAATTTTCCAAAGAAATGAGAAAATAAAAAGATTTTTTGAAAAAAAAGGAAATGAAATAAATAAGATAATTTCTTTGATGAAAGATAAATTGTTAAATTATGCGTGCAGTTTCGCTAATCCTAACAACGATAACAGACCATATTATCTTGTAAAAGATGTCGCACGTGAAGAATTTCTCGTCTACTGTCAAAAGCGCTTAGTGGAACACGTGTTATCTACTACAAATAAAGAGTTTAGCGGAGAAACGGAGATGGGAAACAAAAATAAATTAATATCAGTTTTCTTCCCTAAGATAGGAGAGCTCGTTGAAGGTAGGCAAAATAAAAAAGAATTAAAAAATAGCATAGATTCTGCCCTGTCAACATTCATGAGCAAATTTGATCTTACCGATATAGCTAAAATAAAAAACGTATTTACTAAACTGAATGAACTGGCTCGAGGAGTCGATGTAAATTTGGCAAATGTGTTACCAAGAGAAGAAGAAATGCATATCGATGAGAGCGAACGAAGGGAATCAGTGTATGAAATACACAAGAAGATGTTAGATTTCTGTAGCGACAATGCTCAATTTATCAATATAACCAATGGAAATGACGTGACAAAAACTATATTAGTAGCCGTGAAAGAAATACTTATTTCGAATCGTAGAACAAAATTACTTGATATCCTGTCGAAAACTATACAAGTAATGCTTACTACCGGTAGTCCAAAAAAATTAAAGAACGTCATATCAGAATATGTGGCGAAAGGATTGATTGTTGACGGCAAGCAATCTAAATTAGTGCCAATTGTATTGGATGGCATAGCAAATGTCATGAGAGAAAAGTTTATTGTCGGTCAAAACAACGATCAAGATGTTTTAAAAAATGCCATATTAAAAGCTGTGCGAGAACAAAAAGGGACTAATGCTGTAAAACATGACCAAAAGAGAGCTACTATATCTACTATATTAGCAAACATCGAAGACAATGCCTCATTAGATGAGGTCATAATGGCTTTTGGAAAAGAAAGTGAATCAGCGTTAGATTTCGTATTAAAAATCGTAAAAAAGCTTAGTGTCGAAAATCAAGATATTTTAAAAAATGCCAGAATTAATCTGATTGATGACGTGTCAAGTTTTGTCGCCCCCGACCAGCAAAGTAGGGTAATAGATGAGTTATGTGCAAATATACAAAAAGGTGAACAAGTAAATGGAAGCTTGGATTTGAAAAAGTATGTGACAGATGACATTATAAAAAACGCACAATCTGACTACATTCAAGATAAATTAACGGATATCGTGTTAGATGCCACGCAAGGAATGCTTGACGTCGATGCACAAGTTAAATTAAAGAATGACGTATTAGTGGCTGCACAAAAAATATCGGCTACTAACGACCTTCAAGTTAAGTTAAGGGATAAATTGGCACAAACTGCATCGGAAACTATACTACAAATGGCAAATGTCAACAATTCAACTAAATTAGAAGATGTATCGGATGTCATACGACAAGCATTTGATAACCCAAAAATATTAGCTGATATTATATTAGACGACATAGAAACAAAGATTGCAATATTAGGATTGAACGATGACGAAAAAAGGAACTTTATTGGTACCATTAAGAATTTCATATTAGAAGACGAACGCAAGGTGAGCAAAGAAAATAGATCTTTAAAAGATATTATAAATGATGACATACAAAAAGCTATAAACAAAGTTTGGCCTGAAGATAGTAAAGTTCGGTCTGAAGATAGTACATTTGGTAGTTTTCTAAAAAAGGGAGCTCAATTTCTAAATAAGATTAAAGGAGCTCAAGACAACAGCATAAAAAGAGATAATGCATCTGTACGCTCATCAGTGGCAGTGGACGAAATGTTTGGTAACATAAGTGAATTAATACATACATCAGTGGATGCTGTATCAAAAGTTATACAACAAATGCCAAATAGCAACGATAAAAATGCATTGGCACGGTTTGTATCAACAGTTATACGACAAGGTAACTTAATAAATACCGTATCAGGCATCATGGAAAGGGGCCTTTCTTGCGATGGTAAAAAGGCATCAATAAATACCGTATTAGAAGCTATAAGAGAAATGCCTGTTGCCGATAATCAGTCGGTAGTTTGTGCATTAAAGATCATACAGTCACTTAATTTTGTCAACTTTAGATATCAAGTTAAGGCATTAAATGAGATGTTAGAAAAGGCGAAGGATATGTCCGACATCAACGATCGAAATGTATTGATGAATATTGTGTCAAGAAGCATGATATATTTACATAATGGTATAAAATTGGATATTTTATCGAATAATAGTATATTTGGAAAAGAGATAATACAATTAATACAAGAAAAGTGCGTTGGCCACGTTAAAAATGAGTTATCAAAAGTCATATTGGATGTCGTGGATGAAGTGGGAAAACTCGACGATAAAAGTGAATCAATGAAGACTGTGTTTAAAACCATGCAAAAAGTGCTTACCTCCACCGAACAAACTCGACCATTAAAGGAAAAGTTAAATGAAATATTCGATAGCGAAAAGATGGAGTCAATAATCAAAGAGGATGAGAATAAACAAGAACAACTATTTTCATCGATTAGTATCTTAATTACAAAAGACGGTGTAAAATATGGCACTAAGGTAAATTTTGAAAACGACCAAGGCAATCCTCTATCAAAAGACTCTATGCTGATAAAGATACTACAAGGGAGTCTCGAAGATGGCGAAGCTATCAATATACAATATGAAGGTTCTAATGGAGAGTTTGAAGTTTATGACGAAAATGGTCACGATCTTAGTGACGTTTTCAGGTTATATGCTGAAGGCAAACAATGCATACTACAATATAAAGAAAATGGTCAATATAAAGAAAAAGGTGGTTTACGTCTTTCAACTGCGAGTAAAAATTCTGTAACGATGGGAATTGGCCACGATCTACAATTCATGATTAGTGAAAAACAAAACGGTGACTTTTTATTGCTTGTATTAATGAATAATGAATATAAAAAAGAATATACGTTTAAAAAAGATAAACTTGACGACATACTAAGAATCATGCATAAAGCACTTGTTACCAATGGCGACGATAACAAAAGGATAAGGTTGGATAAAACGATAAATGTTTATTTAGCAGAAACTAAATCTAACAATATCAATGTTAAAAAAGGGGATAAAACCATTTTAATTGCAAAAGAAGGCATTCCATCATATGGTGATAAGGTGAAAGGACTTAAAAATGGCAACGGTCCTCTGTCAAGTGATTCTATGCTGATAGATATACTGAGAGCAGATCTCGAAGATATGGAAGTTATCAATATAAATATTAAAGAAGATAAAATGGCTATACAATCAGTTCACTATAGTTGTAAGGGTGATAATGATAGCATCAATATCGAAATTAAAGACGGGGTGTCTGTACTCTCCTATAATGAGAATAACAACACTTGTACGCTACAATTCAAAGAGAATGCACCAAAGTTGGTAGTTTCGGGTAAAGAGAACGTGAAAATAGAATTCGGAAATGGTGGTTACTTTGAACTTAAAAAAGACGAAAAAGGCCACAGTGGTGATTTAATATTAACTTATTTAAGTATAGAAGGCTACAGTCTAATGTATACACTTCCAAACGACAAATACAGTACTTTACTAAGAGTTATATCTAAAGAACTTAGTAACACAGATGTAAAAAGAATGAGAAAAACTTTAAATAAAGTAGCGTTTGATAATTGTAAAAAAACAGAAATAAAGTTCTCTAAAGAATGCTACGAATTTAACAAAAGTGAAAATGGAAAAGCAACATTAATTTATAGAAGAGGGGAAACTACAGGAAAACAAAAAATATTCGCAGGTGAACAAGTTGCTGGTGCGGGAAAGGTCATGTTTAAGATTATATCCGAAACACTCGTTGCCAACGGTTTAAATGAAGCAAAAACAGGATTAGATAAAGTAATGTTCGATCTTTGCGATGGAGTTGCAAATGCACGGATTATACATAATAGTAATATGTCGAACTTTTTAGTAGAAGATAAAGATGATGAAATAGTGTTAACTCATGATGAAGATAAAGATCCACTCTTAGTAAGAAAGTATGATTCATCCTTAGTAAGAAGGTTTGTGTTCCAAAAAGATAAATTGAAAGCTGTGGCATCAGAG
>CALCWF010000130.1 GCA_937906355.1 uncultured Rickettsiales bacterium | reverse complement strand
AACGGTGTTTTCCTTGTCCCAAGAACTGATTTTGCGAATATGCAAATCGGATGGATGACTCCATTCCTTGGAGGAACTACTATGACTCCGCTTGAATTCTTTGAAAAACAAACAGGTCTCAAATGTATTCCTATGTCTCAACTGGATGCTGGTGCTTACAGTAAGTATGACTCGACTTGGAGTTTAACCAATCAGGGTAAAGAAAACGTATACATGATTTACGATAGATCGAAAGTTTTCCGTGATATAACAAGTAATATTGCCGTCAAATATCCAGCGGTAACGACAAACTATGGCATGTGGGAAGATCAAGCTCTAATAGGTTCCTCGACAGGTGTCTATTCGTTTGAAGACGTTGTTGGGTTGAGGATTAAAGTTCCTCTTGATGACTTTACAGTATATAACATATAAAATTATTTATACCTGAAATAACGTTTTTGTGTATAGTTGTTGATTTATTAAGTCAATATATTGACTTTTAAATTAATAGCTGTATACAAAAATTGTTTTTTATGAAAATTATACAACGTATAAAATCACAAATAACCAACTACGTTGAGGATTCGAGAATCGAAAAAAGTAAAAAAAAATATGAACGTAAAAAACAACTTGCGGAAGCGAAAGCGAAGAGTTTTTGTGAAGCTTTTCGTGTAGCAAGCGAAGAAAGACAAAAAACAGCACAAACAGTCAAGAATGAGACAATACAACAGGACGCACAAAATAACACAACACAACAAAAACAAGTTCTGCGTATATTAGAAACCAAAGACGATCAGCAAATATCAGCTATGCTTAACAAAGTTAGTGTTCCAGATGGCATTTACAATACAATCAAGTCTTCTTTTAAAAAAAACATAACGGCTAACGACTCACGTATCAAATGCAACGCTTCACGTGATTCGAGTTATTATATGTTAGGTTTTGAAAATTTAGGGTTTGATTATCAAAACTTAATCGCTAATCAATATAGAATATTTATAAAAACTGCTTTTACGTCAGGGCCGCAGTTAATTTCACTACTACAGGATACGTTTCAATCGTGGGTCTATCGTAAATATCCAATCGCGACAAAAATTATTGCTTATCCTATCACTCGTGGTTATTCAAAGCTTGTATTACAACAGAAAAATCGAACAACTAATACTGAAAAAATATCGTCTGACCACGTATGCCCTAATTGGTTATGGTTGTATCAACAAAAACTCGATGAAATAAGTGAATATATAATAAATGCAATAATAACAGCAGAAAAATATGGCGGTTGTTATGTGTATTACGACGTGCGAAACGATATAATGAAGATAAAAAATAGATTTGAAATAGTTTATGAAGGAATTGATTTTGTAGTATTCTGCGATGACGATCAACGTTATCCGTCTTCAAATATAATCAAATTCACTTCGCAAAATCTTCCAGATTCATCGAATTATAAAAAAATGCTTGAAGGCTGGGGTTTTGGATGGTTTGATGTATACTGGGACGCATTTAGGCAAATATGCGAGATGATGGCGACAATAGAAGAATGTTCGCACTGGCAACAAAGAGTGATATTAAAAGACAACTTTGCAAGTCAGGCAAGAAATGAATTTGGCATAGATTTAGAAACGTCTGTCAGTCGTGTTAATTCAACATCAAATAACAGTATCATTGCAATCGATAAAGAATCCAACATAGAGATGTTGCAGTCGAATTACGATTTAGAGAAGGCAATGGATACTTGTATTAAATACATTACGACCATATTTTCTATTCCTAAAAAAGCTTTCGATGATTCAAGCTCTGGTGGTATAGATAATAGCGAACACAAAGAGGCGACAACGATCTCTGATGCGTTAGTGCATGAAAAAATACTATTTTACGATAAAGTTTTTATTAGGCCGATATTAAAACTCATCAAATCTTATTACGAAACGCAAAAGCAAGTATTGTTAGATGTAACGGATATCTATATCGACCACGCTCCACCAGAACCACTTTCGAAAGATCAAGAGATTGAGATGGAGTTAAAGAAATCAGACTTATTATTAAAACAAGCACAAGCAGAAGAAATTCGAGTTCGATTAAAGACATTAGCAAATACTGGCAATATTCTTAACGAGATAGACGATGAGTAAATAATATGTCAAAGATTAAAATATTAAATGGTTTCGACTTCGATATTGAGACGTTTTTAATCGCGAAATTTATAGCAAAACGTTACGGTTTTCAGCAGTTTAGATACAAACATCCCGATATCGACTATCCAAAAACACTTTTACAGGCTTTGAAGTGCGGGCAGATTTATTATGTTATTGATTTGCAATTATTTCGAGGACACCCTAACGAAACTATTAAAAAAGAACTATCAAATATCGGTGCAAAATATGATACTATTAAACGTGGTTATTTTATACAATTTACATTGTTGCCGAAAGAGATACAAAACTATTTATTAACAACAAGAACACAGAAAGAAGAGTTGATATATCAATTAAATAAACAAAAACAGCAACTGTTAGGAAAAGAAGACGCAAAGACTGAAAAATTTTTGACAAAACTCTCTACTATAATTGCCTATAAAGTAATAAGTAATCTATTCACAACAGCAACGACAAATAATGATTTAAAAAGATTGCGAGAACTGTTGGCCACTAAAAGTAAAAATGAATTGTTAGTAAAGCTAAAAGATGATTTAACCTATCAAATCTTTTTAGATGTTAATAAGCAATATGATATTGCTATTAAACTATTAGGGAAACCGCAAAAACGCGTTGCGGATATTATGTTTTTACCTTTATCTTTGCAAGAAACCGCGAGAATTGCAATCAATCAAACTATTTTACGATATCAAGTTGATACATGTAAACAAGTATATAAATCTGATAAATTTATATGGTTGCATCGTCAGCCAGTTCAACCTAACGACAGACCATTACATATACACTGGCATAATAAAGTTTTTGATTTAAATAATCCGCCTTACGATGCAGAAATAGGGCGACCAGTTATCCCGGGACAATTGAGGTATTGTCATTGCAGTATGCATATTTTAACGTAGAAAAAAAACTTCTTGACTTTTAAAA
>CALCWF010000129.1 GCA_937906355.1 uncultured Rickettsiales bacterium | reverse complement strand
ATCATATAATTTGAACAAAAACTCACGATATTCACTATCTTCTCCAACATAAATAGAAGATGAAAAATAACAACAAATACCATCCATATCTCGAGCGATTTCATTAACATCTTTTTTATAAACGATTTCTTTAGATAAGATTAATTCGTCTCCAAAAGAGTTGAATAAGTATTCAGATTTTGCTTCATGCCAAGCTTTTAAAATCTCTTCCATGTAGGATTTATGCTTATCTGTAATTTGTTTTTCCTCTGCTTCTGTCATAACAACATAAGTCCATAATAGTATTAATATAAGTTCAATTTTTTCAAGTATTCAACTGTTATTTTGTTGCGGTCGAATTTAAAAAAACTTGTTTTGCTGATGCTTGTTTATTTTCACGAGTCCTTTTCGTAATATAGCAGAGTTAGAATAGAAATATTGCAAATTAAAACATAGTCAAAGAAGCTATTGCGACTCCATAATTATCGTGGCGATGAAGTGTTTATTTTTGTAAAAATATGAGTAAAAACGAAAATGTTCCAGTGTATAATCCGTTATTTTTTCAAGACATGATATCGATCTTGAAAAACTTTTGGGCGAAAAATGGTTGCTCCATAATCGAAGGTTACGATCAAAACGTTGGCGCCGGGACGCTCGCCCCTTATACGGCGTTAAAGATACTTGGAAAGAAGCCGTGGAACATATGTCAGGTTCAGTATTGTCGTCGTCCTACGGATGGGCGCTTCGGGGAGAACCCAAATCGTTCGTCGGCGTATTATCAAATGCAAATTATTCTAAAACCAGCACCAGAGAACATTCAAGAGCTCTGTATTGACAGTCTGGAATCGATTGGAATTTCAAGAGAAGAACACGATATAAAATTCATGGAAGATGACTGGTCTAATCCGTCAATTGGTGCCTCTGGGCTCGGATATGAAATTTGGTGTGATGGAATGGAAATTACACAATTTACATATATGCAAAAAATAGGTGGAATAGACGTGGAGCCGGAACATGTTCCAGGAGAGATAACATATGGACTTGAAAGACTTGCAATGTATATTCAAAATAAGGACAACTATCTCGATCTAGACTGGTCGAAGGGAGTGAAATATAACGACGTAAATAGTCGTGACGTCGAGAAGCAAGAATGTGAGTATTATCAAAATTTCAACAAAGATACGGAGTTTCTAAAACAATATTTTAGACATTTACTCGATAATGCATTGCTGTTGATAGATAAAAAACTTAGACAAATTGCATACGAACAATGCCTTATAGCGAGTCATACGTTGAATATATTAGACGCCAGACACGAGCTATCACAAACGGAGAGAAAAAATTGGATATTAGAGATAAGAGAGGTCGTGGCGAAGACATTGGAGAATTAAAAAATGTCGAAATAATAATTGATCGTCTTATAACGTCGATGTCGAGTGGCGAGATTAAAATGAAATGATTGATGAACGATATGAAAGACAAGGATGTGGCACAAACAATTATTCCAACAAGGATTTTGCGTGATTTGAATGTTATAATTAACTCAAAGAAGGAGAAAATAGATTTCCCTCTTTCTACATACGAAACGCCACTTTTCGCGAGTGTTTCGAGGGGCTGTAAGGTATCTCGTGAATGTCCGATTTCTGTAAAAGTTTTATCAAATTGCATGACTCGTAGTGCTATTTTTCAATGTGAGAATATAGCAAAAGTGTCCGAGTTCGTAGATTATCTAAATAGACAGATAACACTCGAAGAATTACAAAAGATAGTGTCAGCAACAAGTTCTCATTGTAGACTGCTGAATATTGAAACACATATAGTTAGCAAGCTTGTATATGCACGTTTTTCTTACGATACCGGTGAAGCATCTGGTCATAATATGACAACAATAGCTACAAACGAGATCGCGAAATATTTAGTGCAAAAAATGCACGCTACTGGTAAAAATATTGAGTATCTATCAAATTCCGGAAATATATGTATCGATAAGAAAGTTAGTGCGATAAATTCGATATGTAAGAGAGGAAAACACATTGTTGCAGAAGTTGTAATTAGCAGAGATGTC
>CALCWF010000128.1 GCA_937906355.1 uncultured Rickettsiales bacterium | reverse complement strand
GTGAGGTGCGTTTAACGTATATATCAGATGTTTGACGGTGAAAGATTGAAATTATACGCTATAACGGACAGAAAGATGATAGATAGATATAATTCTAATCTATCGACGTCCGAGGCGGTAAGGCAGGTAATATTAGGAGGTGCTACAATAATTCAAATAAGAGAAAAAGATCTAAACACTGATGATTTTTACGATGTCGCAGTTTCCGTAAAGGAGATAACAAATGAGTACAACGTTCCTTTAATAATAAATGATAACATTGAAGTTGCTATTAGATGCGATGCCGATGGCGTTCATCTAGGTCAAGATGACTTAAAATATTACGGTAATGATTTTGTGAATATAAGAAAGCAATTTGAAGGAAAAATACTTGGTATATCTATAAGCACACTTGAAGAAGCAAAGGTAGCAGAGGAATATCGGGTTGACTATCTGGGAGTTGGTGCGATTTTCAATACAAAGACAAAAGGAGATGCGAAAGCCGTATCTTTGGAAGAATTGAGAAATATAACGCGACATATTAAAATACCTTGCGTCGCTATTGGCGGAATAAACAAAGATACGCTTCCGTTGCTTGAAAATACTGGAATCTTTGGATGTGCTATTATCTCTGCCATCTTCGGTGCGAGAGATATAAAACAAGAGACGAGAGAATTATCGCAAATGATCGAGAAGTATTTACGGGAGAGTATTCAGTGAACGTTTAGCAAGTTAAGCCAAGAATATGAAGTTATAAATTTGTTGACGATTATTGTATATTTAATATCGGCTCGATATAACTGTTTATAATGAGTGTTTTATGAAGGCTGTTCTAACAATAGCTGGTAGCGATTGCTCTGGTGGAGCCGGCGTTCAAGCTGATTTAAAAACGATGACGGCACACGGCATATACGGAATGTCTGTTTTTACGATGCTGACGGCACAAAATACAACGGGTATACAGAAAGTTTTTGACGTCTCGAATGATTTTATAGAAGCTCAAATTGATAGCTGTTGTTCGGATATCTTACCTGACGCCGTAAAAACTGGTGCATTGTTCGATAATGATAAAATCAAGGTTGTGGCAAAAAAAATTACAGATTATCAACTTAAAAATATCGTCATAGATCCTGTTATGGTATGTACGGCAAATAGCAAGGTTACGGATTGCTTATTGAAAGAAAGTGCAATCGAAGTATTGGTGAAGGAGCTATTTACTATTGCAGATATTATAACGCCGAACATCCCAGAAGCAGAGATTTTGTATGAAAAGATTACAAAAAATAAAATTAAAATTGATACAAAAGAAAAAATGGAGAAAGTATCTATTGAATTAGCGAAAGTTGTAAAGAATAAATGTGTTTTACTGAAAGGAGGACATGCTGTTGAATGTAGTGATTGTTTATATTTTAGTAATAAGATTACTTGGCTCAAAGGTAAAAGAGTCGAAACGAAAAATACTCACGGAACCGGTTGCACTCTATCGTCGGCTATCGCGAGTAATTTAGCACTTGGCTTTGATATTATTGAAAGTTGTAGAAAAGCAAAAGATTACGTTTATAATGCGATTTTAAATGATCCAAAACTCGGGAGTGGTAACGGTCCGATAAACCATTGTTGGAAAGTTAACATTTAATTTATTTAATTTTTATCGATCTAACTAGTTGCATCTTTTAATGGACTTGACTTTAATTAATAAGAGACGAAAAGGGGAGCTTTTCGGTTTCGCTATGAAAAAGTTCGCTTGTTTCATCGTCTTTTTATGTCTTGCATTTAGCGACGGAAAAGACGTGCATTCATACGGTTGGACGAAAAAAGAGGGCGGTCTCAACTTAGAATATCTTGCACTGTTTTATAGCATGAAATTTGAAGGCTTTGAGCATTCTAACAATGGCTTACAAAGTATTTTCTATGTTGATTATGGACTGACTGATAAAATAACCATTGGCACGAAGATATCGGTGATTAATGCGTATCTCAGAACACAAGAAAAAACGTTTTTTTCCGGTGGTTTAGATTATGTAGATTTATATGCGATGTATCAAGTTTATAGAAGTGATGAATTTGGTTTCACGCTCGGACCGATTATTCAAACGCCCGGTAGATATCATGGTGAATACGGAGTTAATTTGTCTGACATGTTTTTTGTTCAAC
>CALCWF010000127.1 GCA_937906355.1 uncultured Rickettsiales bacterium | reverse complement strand
AAGAAGAAACAAGAGGAAGAAAAGAAGAAACAAGAACAAGAAGCCGAGAAGAAGAAATATACAATCACAATTTCAAAAAATGGCGAAATAAAACATGGTGATAAAGTGAAAAATGAAGCCTGTAACAACTATCTTCTATCAGAAGACTCTATGCTGGTGAAAATGCTACAAGCAAAAGTCAAAAAAGAAAAATACGAATCTATCAATATAGAACTTGGCGAAAGTGATATACCAGAGGTATCTGAAGTTTACTTTGAAGATAAAAACGGCAATGTAGTTGAAAATAAGGAGGTCAAAAATGACGTCAAACTCATCAAATACGAAAATAGTGAAGAGTGTACGCTACAGTATAATAAAGACGGTTTAAAGTTGAAAAGTGGTAGTAGTGGCGACGTTCTAACAATAGATTTCTCCTCTGGTGATAGCTATAAGCTTTGCAAATTTATAAATAACACATTTAAATTAAATTATAAACATAATAATAAAGACAAAGAAGCAAAAGAAGTTTTCGAAGTAGATTGTGTATACCCAAATGGGCGACTCGATGAAGTATTAGAAACAATATCAGAAGCACTTATTAATGGCGATAAAGAAGAAGCGAAGAAACGGCTGTTAGGAACATTAACTATCAAGGACAAAAACTGTAAAGAAGCAAAAATAGTATTCAACAACGAATCCTTCGGTAAATACTACACAATCGAAAAAAAAGATGACCAATTTAAAATGGAACATACATATGAGTCTGACAACTTTCAGAAGAAAATAGGGACGAAATATGTGTTCTTAGAACAACAATTCGTTTCTATATCGGAAAACGTATTCAATACTCTTGCTACAGGAGATTTAAGCAAAGCGAAACAGAGTGTGACAGAAGTAGTAACGAAAATAAGCGATAATGACTATAAGGAAAAAGAAATATGGCTTAACTACAAAGTTAAGGGGTCGAATGTATATGGACACTACATACTCGACAAAAAAGAAGATGGCACATTTGAATTAAGTTTAAAAGGATCTGTCAAGGGTAGTGACTTTAATATAAAATATATATTCTCAAAAGACTATAAGTGCCAAACTGGGCCAAAGGATAAACTCGCGGATAAATTAAGTTCTGCATTTTCTTCTTTTAATGAAGGTGGATGTGATGCGGTGAAGAAGGTGTTAGATGAGATAGTGAATGAAATGGTGGTTGGCGATTTCGAAAAGGTAGAAATAACTCTTGATACTCTTAGTAAAGATGTTCCAATTTATACACTCAAACCAGTAGGAAACAACAAATTTGAATTATCGGAAGGTAGGATGAAGAAATATTCACTCACAAAAGACGAAGTTGGCGTAATATTAAAAGCCACGATAACACTTGCCAACAAAAACAACGACGCTGAGGCAAAAGAAGAGTTAAAAAATGCGATCGAGAAATGTAAGAAAATAGAATTCGAAGGAGGGAAAGAAACTAAATTACGACTCTGGATAGATGGTGGAAAAGATAAAAAAGAGATCCGCAAAAAGATTAACGACATTTATATTAACAGTACGCACCACGATAGAAAAGGATTTAAAGATCTTTTACTCTATTTGGCTGAAAGATGTAATGATGGTGCCTCTCTTGAATTTGTCAGTGTGTTCATCCATTCTAAAAATGGAGGTGATTCATATATAAAACTTCCAGTTGGAACTGCTAAGGAAAGTGGACAACCTAAAGAGTTCGCTTATTTATATGCCGATGGTGGTATTAAAATCGAAGCAAGTTCGGGTAAAACAACGATTTTTGAAAAAACTTCATTAGAAAAGGGCGACAATGACATTAAACCGAATGCAAATAATACATTGTGCTGGGTTTTTGAAAATGGATTGTTGCAATGTTATGCGTACCACGAGGAGGTAAAAATTGCCAAATTCTTCAGCTTCTTCACCAGCAAAAAAACAAAGACAATTAAATATGTTGGTTCTAAATTTAAACTTGATGGAACTGGTGTGTACCTGAATTTACATGTCGACCTCGACAATTTGAAGGAAGGGAATGAAAAACTTTTATTTAAAAATATGAGTGAAGATAATATTATTAAATCTGATATTCGAAATTGCGGACAAGATAAAGAACTATTTAAGAAACGATGCTTAATAAGCAAATCAATAGACGGCAGATATTTACGACAAGAATTGTCAGCGTTAGCAGATTATATCAACAAAAAATCGGAATCAATTGATAACAAGAGTGATGAATATAGTGATGCAAAAATATTTGATGAAACAATAAAGTGTTCTTGCTTCGAATATGCTTGTGTTGATCAGAAGAATAAGATTAAAGAATTTTACATTAAAAATAAACTTACTTTGCGTTGCACTGATACAAAGTTAGTAACGAATTTCAGTAAATACTTTTTCGATGGTAATGGTAACCTATTAAGCGATGATGAGATACTTAAAAAGTGCGTATCCGAAGGGCTAAGTGTCGTTGCTGAACATTTTAGAAATAGACCTGGCTATAACTTTGTGTTTGATGCGTATGATGAAAATAAAAAACAATTTTATTTTTATATTTACGACGACGATTATCGTTTGATAATGAGATCTAATGGTAATTACGGCGTAGATGATGATAAGAAAATAGATCTTAAACAAACATTTTTAACCGCACATGGTTATAACCATATTCTCAATCACTATAATGATTCCGATAGAGAGGTCTGGCGACAAATAATTAACGAAGCGTTAGGAATAGAAAAGTTAACAGGAGACAAAAAAATCGACATAGGAAAAATAATAAAATTCAGTGGCGATAGCTGTGATCTGCTTATCTCGAAATTGGGGAACGATGGTTTCGTGCAATTAAAGAGTAATGATTATGAATATAAGATATATAACAATGGTCATTTGTCCTATAGGAAGAAGAATGAAGGAAATATTAATTTTTATCTAAAAGATGATATTGAAGTTAGTATTGATGAAGAAAATAGTAAAATTAGTTTACAATCTACTGATGGCTCGAAAGTAGTAAATATAATTTTCGATAAAAAAGATAAATATGAAATAACTGGGGACGAAACTGTATTATTAACGGGGAAAACTACATTATCAACGAGCACCAAAGAAAATTTCCTTAGTGATAAGGAAGTTTATGAATTGTGTAAAAAATTGTTTGACAACAAATTCACCGTAGATGAGACTAAAAAAGTTGTAGAGAAGAAGAAAGGATATGAAGAAATTATTAAAGAAATTCTCGATATTAAAGTAAAGCCAGTTGAATTCGTAAATCTTGGTGTCAAAGATGGCAAGAGTGAAACTAATATCGGAAATTCATGCTATATGTTTACAGCTTTAACATACTTGGCACAGTTTAATATTATAAACAAAGTTGTTGAAAAAACACTAGAAAAAATGAGCGTCAGCCTCAATAAAGAGTGTGCAGATAGTGAACTTGAGGTTCTCAGACAGTATATTAACTGGGTTAAAGAAGCGAAAGAATCGAAACTCGATAATAAGGAAGCTGTAGTGAAAAAACTTACGAATTTCCGAAAAGCGTTTTTCGACAGTTGTTCATCAAAAGAAAAGAGGGAGATATTTAATGAAAACATTAACAAGCAAGCCTCTGCTCATGAAGTTTTCACAAAAGTGACCACATTCATAGATAAATATTGTCCAATTCCAATCTGTCAGCTACTCTTATCAGAAATGAGGGAAACTAACATAGTGAGAGGTAAAGAAACTCTGGCGATTGACGAAGATACTAAAAAAGTGTTTTATAATAAGATCGAT
>CALCWF010000126.1 GCA_937906355.1 uncultured Rickettsiales bacterium | reverse complement strand
TATATAGACAAGGAAAAACTCTATAATGCGTTAACAATAATTAGGGATGACTTTTCTATTAGGCATACTAACGCATTCGGTTTGTATGCACTGAGATATAACGTCGCGTACAATATAGCTAGCTTTCCTATAAGTAATGTCGACGATAATAGTTTAGTGAACGCAGTGATAAAGAAGGAATCAAATTTCGCACCAAATACACTAGGGAAGGCTGGCGAACGTGGATATATGCAAATAATGCCCTCAACTGGGAAAATGCTAGCAAGAGATATGGGTCTAAAATACGATCACAGAAGATTGCTACTAGACGAGGGTTATAACGTAAAGATGGGAAAGTTCTATCTAAACAAGCTATTCGATATGTTCGACGATAACAAGATACTAACGTTAGCATCATATAACGCTGGTCCGCTTAACGTCGAAAAATGGATAGCAAAGAACGGCGATCCGAGAAAAATGGAGACAAACGAAGAGATCGTAACGTGGATTGAAAAAATACCATTCTCATTTACAAGAGGATACGTCACTCAGATACTTGGCTCTGAAATGACATACGACGTTCTCAAAGGTATAGCAAATAATGCTTGATATAGAAACGACCAATCATATCGTGTCACTTCTTCTTCCGCCTCTTTTTATTTCGTCGCATTGTTCTTTTCTTTTTTAATCAAAATTCTATCAAAAGTATTTTTACCACCGATCGTTGAAACGTAATTTCTGTCTCCAACAACTTCATATCCATTTTCAAGAATACCATTTATTATCGGCTTCGTAGATATCGCAAACTCTTTATTATAATCAGTTGGTATATATCCGCCACTAACAAAAAGAATACCTTTATCATCATGTTTAATGTATTGCTCTGGTATTTGTTCAAGTGGTAATAATTTATCAGGAAATTTATATCTTCTTTCATATGGCATATTCGTAAACCAAGCACCAGCAGCCTGAACTGGTATCAGTCTGTTATTGTTGTCTCTGTCAAGTTTTGTAAAATTATCAACTCTCTTTATACACTTCAATTCTTTATTTTTTATTCTATTAAATATATCAACATATTTATCTACTAATCCACCAGAACTATAACCATTTTTTACAACAATTCTTGAATTACTAATTACCAAAAACTTTTTCTTGCTATCAAAAAGCAATTCATAGAACTTCCCGCAATAACTCCAAGGATGATTCGTGCAAACGACGTCCGCAACTTTATTTAGTATTTTTACACTTAGAGGACTATAAAAACTTCCATCAAAAACCTTCAAATCATTTTCTGCAATATCATTCTCTTTAAAACCTAATAATTTACAAAAATTTTCCCAACCTTTATTTTTACTGAATTGTTTTATTTCTTCGCAAGAACCATCTTTATAATAAACAATTCCGCAAGTATCTTGATAAAATAGATTTACTTTGCTATCAAAATGTGTACATATCAGCCGTTTTAATTTTAACTTTTTAAAATTTTTCTTAAAGTATAAAGCAAACGCCGAACATTTGTTATCATCTTCAACTAAACTATCATCGCAATTACAAAATATAGTTTTATCTTTAAATTGATCGGCAAACTCATCGCACATTTCTTCAACATCGCAATATCTTGTATAATATTCATCGTGACTACTTTCTTTTGAAAGATTATTATCACACTGCAAACGACTTGCCTCTTTCGCAGATTTTATCATTATTTCGTGATGTGTTAAAATCTCACCTCTTTGTTTTAAACTATTATTAAATGTATTTTCATTAGATAAATCTGATTTATTTTTATAATTATTAACATCAATAGTTTCTTGATTTTTTTTAATATC
>CALCWF010000125.1 GCA_937906355.1 uncultured Rickettsiales bacterium | reverse complement strand
CTATACGATTGGTGCCGTTCCCGAGAATAAACGTTTTATCAAGCGGTATGTAACGAGAATAAATAAACACATAGCCAAGATATCAAAAGATCATAAGTACTTTAACAGTGGAATGCTACTATTCAACTGCGAAAAATACAGACACGACGACGTTAAAGATAAACTTTTCGAGCTTGGTAGAAAATATAGTCAAAACAAGTATTTATCCCTTCAGGATCAGGATATATTGAATATATATTTCGACAGCAACTACAAGATTCTTGATAGAAAATTTAACAACATGACGGCAGAATATAGCGGATATAGTAAAGAAATGAAATACAGCAGTGCAGAAGAACAAAACTTCATTAAGAACAGTGTAGTATTTCACTATGTAGGTACCGATAAGCCTTGGAAAAAGAAAGATGAATTATTTGCTAACGAATTTTGGCAAATCGTCCCATATACAGATTTCGAAAATGAGATAAACAGTGCGTTTACATACTATAATATGAAATCAAAACTACGTAAAGAGTCTATATACAAAAGAAACAATAGACATATTATCATTTTGTATGCACTAGTTGCATTTGGTATAATACTCGGAGTTATTGCAATAGTTGTTGCCAGCAGACGAAACAATCGTAGTAAGATATAATGAAAGATAGACAATTTTAGTTGTAAGCTGTATATATGATTACTGCAAATGTAATAAGTCTTATAGCCAACTTGATGAGTACACTCGGTTATCTATATCTGCAAAAAACAGATAACGTAGGAGTGTATACTGTTGTATTTTTATTTTTTATAAAGGGGCTTCTATTTATAGATATCGCCAGTGCAATATTCGATTTCATCTGGATAAGTGCGTCAATTTACGGACTCATAAAGTCTTCAAAGAAAAAATAATTTGACCTTAGGGAGCATTTGTATATACTATCTTTGTGGTAAATTCACTGTCATTATGTTCTTGTCGTTCTACTCTTAAATCAACATCACTATATATCTGCGTTAGTTAGTTAGTTAGTTAAAATTAATTGAACTTTCTTACTTCAAGCTTCTCAAATGTTGTATACATTTTAGCGTCAAAACACGTCCGCGTGGCGTTCTCTCTAATAATCCAGATTGCAACAGGAATGGCTCGACGACGTCTTCTATCGTCCCCGCATCCTCTGAAAGACCGGCAGTAATCGTCTCTATCCCGACAGGACCGCCTTTATAGTTAGAGTTTATGAAATTGAGATACTTCTTGTCAATTCCATCGAGTCCGAGACTATCAACGCCAAGCTTATCAAGTGCGTCATTAGCCAGTTCTTCGTCTATCTTATGGCGATCCAGATACGTAGCAATATCAATCACTCTCTTTATCAATCTTATCGCAATACGTGGCGTCCCGCGAGCTCTCTCTCCTATCTTCATCTTAGCACCATCGTCTATCTCTACATCGTGCTTATACGCATAACGACCGACTATCTTTGCAAGATCCTTCGCGTCATAAAACTCAACCTGCATCGTTATACCAAATCTATCTTTTAGTGGATTAGACAACAATCCAAGACGAGTCGTTGCACCTATCAACGTGAACGGATTGAGATCGATCTTCACAGTTCTAGCGGAAGGTCCAGTCCCAATTATTATGTCAAGTCTATTGTCCTCCATCGCTGAGTATAGCACCTCCTCAACAGCAACTGGCATACGATGAATCTCGTCAATAAATAGCACATCGCCTTTCTGCAAATTAGTCAAAATAGCCGCCAAATCGCCTGTCTTCATCAACATAGGACCAGAAGTCGTACGTATATTCACGTCCATTTCCTTAGCGATAATGTTAGCAAGAGTAGTTTTTCCAAGTCCGGGAGGTCCGTAAAACAAACAATGATCCATCTGTGTTCCCCTCTTTTTTGCGGCGGAAATAAAAATTCTAAGATTATCTAGCAAATTCGACTGTCCAATGAACTCGTCAATGCTCTGTGGACGCAGTGAAATAGCTATATTCTCGTCGATAGCATTTTCATCAAGATTTCTAATATCGTCCATGGCAAACTTGTCGTCAAATACTAGTATTTTTTTTATTTTTCAAGTGGAATATAATAGTAAAAATTGTATAATTCTATGTATATTTCATGAACGTAAATAACGCCGGAAATAATAAAGCATTTTTCGAGGACGATGAAATTATAACCGGCAACAACAATATCTCAAAATTCAATCAAATTGATATACTTAAAAATATTTCACACAATGCCACAATGTCGTGTTATTTTTATTCAATGCTTCAATCGATATCTCAGTTCCCATTCATAACAGACTTGGTTATAAGATATGCCAATAAAAATAAAAAACCAGCCACTTCCAAGCAACAACTAATAGTGCAATATGCCAATCTTCTAAGAGCCAGTTCATCAAATGAAGCTATAAGAATATTCAACGATATGTACAAAGGGTTCCAACAAACATGGCATATAACTAATCATCGAATAGAAAACTCACAACAAAGTTCCGACGAGGCCTTTTACCATTTTATCGACATTTTAAACAACAATCTTGAACTTCCGGTAAAAAATTTATTTTTTTCTTTCTATAAAGAAAAGGAAACGAAGTATACAGTAAGTAATTTTACAAATAAAGCATACGAACATTATGAAGAAGTCATCATACCGCCAGATAACGGAGATATTAAAAATAATATTGAAAAAGCCACAGAGGATTCCGCTAAGGAAGTAAACAATGCTTTAATTGATCTAAATGGTGGAAACGATAAACAGCAAGTTGAGTATAAAATTACACCGCTCACAGCACCTACGGTTCTTCGTTCAGTTTTCAATAATTTCAAAGACGAAAACTATGCGATAAAGAATGAAATTAAATTTAACAACGAAAAATATATTTTGATCTCACGTATAATTCATAATGGTACACTAAACAGAGGACATTACCGATGTCAATGCATAAGAAGTGATAGTGGATATGACCTTTTTGACGACGGTTCTAATAATGGTAACAAAGCGACTGGCGAAATAGTTCCACATGTAATGTTTTACATGAAACAGAGCGATTTTGATAAAATCAACGCAGGTAATTATACATACAAACAATTCTATCAAGACAAATTATCTAGTTACGATAAACATATTAATTTTAGCATGACAGACTATTTTGCTAATAGAGATATATCGTTTAATAATTTAAAAAACGTATTCATCTATAATGTAAACCGTGATCATAAAGGAATCGTTGGTGCTAAACTTGGAAATCAAATAAAAATACAAATTCCTAAACAACTAATTCATACTAATGCATATAATATACATAATATTATTAATAATCCAGCCATGCATCCCAACCCTATCGTCAATGCAGGAATGGGCACAGAAGCGGGTGCAGGCACGGGAGCGGGTGCAGGCACAGGAGCGGGTGCAGTCACGGGAGCGGGTGCAGGAGCGGGAGCAGGAATGGTGCCTGTTTTTTCCATCGGCGACACACCGCACGATTCTTCACATACAGATACTCTTACGGTTCAACTAATCAAAAATATTCATTTTCAAGGCACAAAAATTACAATAAACGACACAAACGAAACGCTTATCGAAGTCCAATCATTTCCTTCGAACGTCAACAAAAAAGAATTCTCTTACAAAGATATGCAAAACGTGGAACAAAAGCTGAACTGTGAGTTCGTTGTTCAAAATAGTGAAACATTCATCAAAGATGGTAGTAGATTTGTCGGCATGATAAAATCAAATGACACAATACTCGTGACCGACGGTCCTCTTCGCGATTTCATAGACAACGCCATGCTGACGCTTGCAACAAAAAGATCTCTCGCCAAACAAAACGAACAACAACAAATACTTGAACAACGACAGAAAAAAAAAGAAGAGGAAAAAAAACAACTCCAAAAGATGCAGGAAGCATTTAAGAGAAATAAACTCCATTCAAAACAAAAACCTATTATACTCAATAACAAACTCAATAACAAAAACGACACTGCTAATAAAAATAAACAAGATATTCTAAACGACATATTGCGACCAAAGTCAAAAATATACAATAACAACAACGGCGGTAGTCTGTCATCAAGTTGGTATAATAGTAGTCTAAATAAAAGCGAAAATGACAACTATGATGCTAATGAATCGTCAAGAGACGATAGTATGAAACAGTCAATAAGATACGGAAGAAATAGTGGTTGGATAACAAGAGGTAGACACAAAGACAATATAAATAAAGAAAAAAATAATAACATTAAATTACCAAATAACACAGTATTAGTCCCCGCTAATAATAGTAAAAATACGCAAATAAATACAGAACAAAACAAAAATAACGGTGCTACTGATACTAAAAACAATACAGATATATCCAATAATCAAAAAGGAGCAACGGCAGGTCAATGGCAATGGTACGACTATCTCGTATATATCATATTATGTATATTGATAATAACCATTTTCTTGGCAGAAAAATATAAGCAACACGTGGAAGAAAGGGCGACGCGAAATAACGGCAATACTCCACTATTAGGCACCGAACAATTGCAACGTAATAAAAACTCTGTACAAACTCAATAATATCGAAAGTCTAAATAGATACCTACCGCATATCAAATAATAGAGTTATAATTCATCTCTAATCTTGCTAAGTATCTCAATAACGTCCTTAACAGTATCTTCATACGTATATCCATTGTCACTATATACACGACGGTTGTCATGCTCTTCATCTACTTCTTCTCTACTCGATAAGTAAGCTTTGTCATCGTTATGATGAATAGTTTCATCGTCGCAAATATCGTTTTTCGTATTATCGTCGCTATTACACACATACTCGCTATGACTAGTGGCATCGTCAATTGCATTATCTTCCGCTGATTTATCTTCTACCGTTTTTTTAGATAATCCTTGTTCATCTGGCGACTCCGGATTTTCCGAAATTTTCTCCTCCTCTTCTTCTATATTCTTTGCTCCATTCTCCAACTCCTTTTTATCATTCTTTTCGATCTCAATTGCAAGAGCATCGAACATCGCCGTAAAAACTATCTTATCAAATTGTAGACTATGATTAGCCGTATTTGTTCTTTCCACTATCGGTAACACAATATCATATATTCTCTGAGCTAGACCGACATTCTCCTTTTTACACCATACTGTATAGTTGCGACCGCACAGATCATACGATAGCTTCACGCACTCATCAGCACTAAGCACGCAATCTTGTGGAGAGAGAAAAATACTCATATCTATCGCAACTTGAACTGGCAACGCTTTTTTTAGTTGTCAATACAAACAACTGTGCGATATATAAAATAATAAAGCCACTATTTGCTATATAATGTCAAAAAATACTCCTGATATGAAAACAAAATAGTTTAAAATTTGTGTAAATACGCATCATTTATTAGTCATTATAGTCGCTAACAAAAGCAACCTCCCCATATTTCAGATCGTCATTCTCAATAACGTCATATTGGTTAACAAAAGCTGTCTCCGAGTCACCTAAAAAAGCATTTTTGAACGAATCATTTTTCTTTTTTTCCTGTGTGTCATATACCGTAACACTACTATTACCATCTATGGCGATTTTATCAACCGTATCTTGTGTCAAAACTACATCTTCGTCAACGCCAATAATACGATTTATAACATAAATTGGAGCACTCACTATCTGCCTCTCGATGACTTTTGTGCCTCCGTTTTTGTTATTCTCACGCGTATTACTCGATGCTTTTATATCTGCTGTGACTTTTTTACTATTCACACTAATCTCAGAAATCGATTCATCAGCCTCGCTCATCGTATTAACTTTTTTCGATTTATCTTTCACGTCAGCCACGGCATCGCCAATCGTTAGCTCACCTTTCAGGGAAGATGACTGTGTTTTTAAAGCAACAGGTCGACTACTTTTCGCACCTCGAAATTTCATGCTATTGCCATTGTTTTTTTTACTATTCTTCGTTATCTTTTTATTAAATACCTTCCTCTTTACATCCTTCTTGCTCTTACAAGGAGCGTCAACACTACTTCTACAACAATTTCCGATAGGATACTTTGTCTTTGTATCAGTTTTATTACCACAGTCAACTTCAATCTCCGGTCTAAAATCAATGCTAATACTCTTGACGCCATTCTTTAATTTGATAGCATGAGTATCCGTCTTAGAATTATTGAGATTATATTTACCACTAATTACAATATTTTGCACGTCGCCAACGACCGTGCTCTCATATATAAGAGCATCTTTATTGATATTTGTCGATTTCACGTTTTTGTTGCCATTGGCTTGACCATTTTGATTAGAGTCTCCAATCGTACCTGTATGCTTATCATTGACACCGGATAACGGAACTCTAACAATCGTATCGTCACTCACACTTATATTTTCGGAAGAAAATTTTGTCTCCCTTGTTGTATTATTTTCAGATGTTTTTGCACTATTTGTCTTATTTATTGAATTACTGTTAAGACGATCAGTGCGAGTAACACCCGAGCTACTCGTACTTTTCCCGTCTGTGTTTTCTATATTCACATCGGTAGCAAAACAAACGGCATGGGAAGCTAAAAAAACCATCAAACCGATAAAAAAATTTTTATATTTTTCCATACCGTAACTATCTATATTATAGTATAATACAAAAGAGTGTCAATTTCAATTTCAAATCAATTTCAATTTCGAAAGAACTTTTATCGTAAAACAAGCAAATCAATAAGTAAATCAGTCTTTCGATAGAACCTCGATGATATAAATACGAATGGCAATAAATAGATTAGGACGCTCATTTTTTACTAATTCTTTTAAGTTCTTCGCAGTAGTCTATGTCGTCTTTTTTGTCAAATATAGCACCTTGTTCCCTTAAAGAACTATATATATACTTCTCGTTTTGATTTGAATCAAAATAGCTTATATCGCCAATACTAACCGGTATCTTGCTATCAAAATGTAGTATAAACTTCTTATTTCTTGAACTTCTTACCAAGTCGTTAACGGCACTAACATATATCTCAAAAAATTTCTGCTCACACAACTTAGTGTTCTTTATATCTTTTATATCAAACTTTTTATTCCTCTTGCCTCTTTTTGTTGGCAACTGATAGTTCTTCGGATAAATCTTCTGCTCGTATTTAATAAAATTAAAGCTCAACGAACCGTCATTGTTTACCTGTCTAAAATCTGTATTTGGCATCGTAAACAAAGTCATGACAGACAACCACTTTAAAAAACGATATACGCTGGCAATTATTATAAATAATAACAAATAGCGATATTTCTTATCGACGAACAACGCAAGAATGAATGTCTTAATCAAGTCGATCATAAATCCATCTCTTATCGTTTTATGTAAATAATTTTTTTAAAAAACTATATTTATCTAGCTATATTTATCTATACAGTATACAGCAACTTACGAAATGAATCATACAAACGACGAATCACGCGACACTAAATGCTCTTTTGCCTATATACGAACACATCTATATACTAGATTCGTATTAAATCGCAAAACCGACACTAAGTTTGATCGTTCCGAAGTGTACATTCATCTTCCATTTGTCCCCATCGTCAAGTCTCTGTGAACCGTCTGTAATTCTCCTATACGCAGTTCCATTCAAATGGACAACCTCATTCACAAAATTGTAGTCGTAGTCAAGTCTTATAATTAAATGTTGATTATACGCGGTAAACTCAACACCACAGCCAAAGCCATACATTAAAAACAGTCTGTTATACGCTTCCGATCTTCTGCTTCGGTATTCATTTTCTATCGCCTCCCGTGTCTCTTTACTGATGTCTGGTCCTATCGTCTCCCAATCTATTGCGTCAGCTCTTGGAGAAACCGATATATTAGCAAGCATCGCACCTAAGTTGACCTTTCCAAACACGGATATAGTATTAAAAAACGTAGTTCCAAGTCTCAAGCTACCTCCGAATATACTTTTCGGCTTCAGCGACAAATCGACTGGCAAATTCAGATCTATCCCAGCCTTACCAGTTGTAGGATCTACGTAACTATCTATATGTTGCCTCGAATTATATACCGTATTTCCTGAATTAATATTCAAATTCGAATAAAACAACTCTGGCGAAATGAAAACGGCAACTTTATCTTTATTGAAATAAGCCTTCATTCCCAGTGTTCCGCCGAAATTTCCACCAGACCATCTAGTGTTAGTTGTCGCAGCAGATACTATACCGTATTCGGTTCTATTACCATTTGCGTCGAGAGCGTTTATCGATAATTCACTAGGCGTCGAAAAAGAAAAACTACCAAGTGCGTATACATACCATCCATCTGGCGTAGTTTTCATAAAAGGACCAAATTTTCTCTTAGAGTTGTATTTATCGTGCATACTTCGAAAATCACGATTGTTGCCTGTAAACGTAATCTTATTCTCATTGCTCGTATAATCTGTCTTATATGTATCAGAATTATTCAATATAGTCTTACGCTTGTATCTACTAGTTTTTGTGCCATCTGTACTTTTTTTTCTTGTCTTTATTATTATCGTATTATATATCTTTCTAGATCCATCTTTACCACCGAGCGTATTGCCTAAATCATCATTCATTGTCGTGTATTTGTTAACTTTTTCCTTAATCAAGGTGTTACTATCGTTAGAAATATACGCATTTGCATAAAAATTCGACGTCTCGTATTGATTGCCATCGGTATAATAGCTACCAATAGCATTGGAAGTCGAGCTAGCTAAACTGCAAGACCCTAATATCTCGAAAAAACATACTATCGACAACGACAGTGTAACCGCCTTTGATATTCTCGACGATGAGAATATATTTGCTATACTATAATAGTATTTCATAATGCTCGTGCCTCTCACGTAATTAACTCCACGACAGTATAGCACTTTCCATACAACTGTCAAGCTTGACATGAAGAAAAAAATGCGTATACTACACTACTGGTAGTTTTAAATTGATGTTTGTGAAGGAAGTAAATAAAATGAACAACTTTCTGGCGTCATTTTCATATATAAATAATTGCACGCGTAAGCGTGGAATAACTGTAAATCGACTATTCGGATTGCTGGGGAAACGTTCTAACTACATATCTTCTTTTATTTCGTTTGCAATAATAATATTACCAATACCTATGCCACCTGGTCTATCAACTATACTAGCAATTCCTGCATTATTTATAACATCTCAAATACTCGTCGGTAGAGAGAGAGTATGGATACCAAGATGGTTGTCAGAAGTGCGAATAAGTAAAAAAATAATCAGAACGATAGACGATGTATCGAGAAAGTACCTAGACAAAATAGAAGCAATAACCCAAAGAAGATTGGTTATCCTCGTGACGCCAAAACTATATAAAGTCTACGACGTGCTGTTGTTAGTCTCAGCTCTATGCTCTGCTATTCCTATTCCATTTATATGCATGATACCAGCGTTAGCCGGTATGTTGCTTAGTGTGGCCTTGATAGTGAAAGATGGACTATTCGTTATAATTAGTCTCATAACTGGCATTACTGGCATCATTTTTATGTCGTTGACTATAAAAACTTTTCTAGCAGTCAAAGACTACTTGTTTTTCTAATCAAACGTGAATAGATCGATAAAAAAGATAAGACAAATAGCTCAAAATAAAACTGCAAATTCTACAAATAAAAACTATCGAAAGAAGAAAATAACAAAAAGTAATGTAAAAAGTGATATAAAAAATAAGGCACACTCCAAGACATCAAACAAATCGAATACAACAAACAACGATAAAAAAACAACAAAAAGCACAATCGCGATAATAGCGGGCAACGGAAAACTACCGATCATCGTAGCAAACAAGCTACATACGGATAAAAAAAACTTTATTATACTTAGCCTCGATGGAAATAATAGTAAAATATTGTCTAAACTACAATACGACGTCTTTAAGATTTCTCTCCAAGACGCAAAGAATATAATCAATATAATAAAAAGGAAGAAAGTATCTAAAATTGTATGTTGTGGCGGTATTCGTTTTCCGGGAATGAAAAATATAAAGTTATCAAATATATTTTCTCCGAAAATCCTAAAATATATTATAAAAGTAATCTTCGCAAAGCAAAAAGGTGATAATTTCCTGTTAACAATAGTAGAAAAGATATTCAATAGCTTCGAATGTAAAGTAATACCAGTTCAAGATATAGTTCCAAATATTCTATGCAATAAGGACGATAACATAAATGAAAAAATAGCAACAAGTTATGTAAACGATATAAATTACGGCGTTAATATACTAAATGCACTCTCAAAATTCGATATAGGACAATCTATAGTCGTCAATAACGGCAGAACAATAGGTATAGAAGGAGCCGAGGGAACGGCGGAACTAATAAAAAGATGCGGAAAATACTACGCAAAAAATCTCATCAACAAACGGACATCATTAAGTCGTGGAGTAAAAAGACCAATCTTGATAAAAATGTGTAAAATAGGACAAAGTAGAAAAATAGACATCCCGACGATCGGAATCGATACAGTAAAAGACGCAATAGCAAATAACTTCGCCGGAATGGTAATCGAACACAACTCCGTTATAGTCTTAGACAGAGAAGAAATAAAAAGAACAATAGAAAAAAACAACAACAAATCAATAAGAAAAAAATTCTTTATAAAGATCTACAAAAGCAACTAATCGCACTATATATTCAAGTATGCACAAATAGCGACATTTAAAACGAAGAGTAATATAGCAATATACGATACACACTTTTAATATATTATAGAAATAGTACAAAATACTATAACATCTACAATTGTAATACATTGTAGTATCCATTCATCACTCTTTTCAATTCAATCGCATCATGAACCCTCAAAATATCTACGCCCTTTTGCTGTAACGCAATCGAGCATCCGAGTGTTTCTAATGTTCTATCTCTCGCCATCGTTCCTTCCGGAGTAAACAGCGACATGAAACTTTTTCTTGAATGACCTATCAGAACTCTGTAAGTATGACTATCGATCTTGTCGAGATTTTTCAATATCTTCAACGATTGCCAAGCGGTCTTATTAAAACCAATTCCATAATCTACAACAACTCTACTACGTGCAACATTATGACGCTCAACGTTATTCGAAACGTCGGCGCACCAATCGTTCAATAGAGATATAATATCTACATTATCATCAACGACAATACGTGTATTTGTATGTGTCGTTAAGGAATGCATTATTATGGCGTCTACTTCCGGATTATTCGCCATAATCTGCCACATTTCTTCGCTCTTGAAACCATTAACGTCATTTATTATATCAAAGCCGTTCTCAACGCATATTCGTGCCGTTTCGTAATGATATGTATCTATCGAGAACTTCGTCGAGCGTGTCTTACTTCTGACGTCCTTAATTATATCAAAAATACCAAACTTATTCAACTTATCTATTTCCTCTTCTGCCGACAATATCTCCGCTTTCACGTTCGTAGCCTCGCAACCTATATCAATAATCGGAATAGCTTCGTTAACTAAGTTGATAATCTTGCTCTCAATTCGTTGTCTGTCTAATAATCCATCGCCAGAAAAAGAGTTATTCGTTATATTCACTATCGCCATTATACACGGCTGATGATATCTACTCTTTCTGCTCTCGTCTATCACGCTTTTATCGTTTATAATGAGATTTGAGTTCAGATAAGCTAGCGGATCTAACACAAATGAACGATTAAATAACTCCTTATGGGGTATAGACAATTGCTTCGTATTTAAAACGATCTGTCTACCATTTTCTTCACAATACAAAATATCTATATCTATCGTTCTCGGCGACCAAAACGAATGCTCTGCACCTCTTCCAATATCGACTTCGATTT
>CALCWF010000124.1 GCA_937906355.1 uncultured Rickettsiales bacterium | reverse complement strand
CTTTATCTCTACGACTTCGATGAAGACAAAGGAAGGCGAACGAGAAGAACTAACTTTTCGAAAAACATTGTCAGCGAAATAAAGGCAAGAGTTGGTGAGTTTGACGATCTTGATTTGTTTGACTATATATACGGCTTGTTGAATGATGGGGAGTATGAGAAGAAGTATTTGTCGTATTTAAAGGTCGATTTTCCAAGAATTCGTTATCCAAAAGACAGGGAGGAGTTCAATGAGTACATGAAAGAGGGGCGTGAACTTCGTGAGATTCACTTGTTGAAAAAGCAGATTGAGAAGGAGAATGAGGTATCCTATTCTGCGAAGGGAGATAACAGAATAACAAAGCTCAAAATAAAGGACAAAGATAAGCTTTATATCAACGACGATCAGTATATTCAGGGCATCACGCAGGAGGTGTTTGACTACGAGATTTGTAAATACGCAGTCATTGAGAACTGGTTCTCGGCGAGAAAAAAAGTTAAACTTCAACTCAATAATAACGACTTAGAACATATAAAGAAAATGGTGAACGCAATCAAATTGTTGATTAAGAGAGACGCGACGAGAAAGTGATGTTCTTGCAATATATAAAAAGCTTGCATTTAATATAATCGAATGACAGTTAGTATCGTTATTTTGTATGGCTCCTAGTTCAAAAAATGCTAAGACGAATCGTGGTGAAACGACGAAGAATGTTATATTATATAACGGTGCCGAGGTCGAGGTATGTCCGGCGTTATTTTTCGGTAAAACAGCCGGTATGAGAAACTATATGGTCGTTCAAAATAAGGCGAGTAAGGCGTTATTAGTTGACGCTAACGGTGTTCCACTTCCATGGAAGACTGCAAAGATAGAGAAAAAAAGCACTGTCG
This sequence comes from uncultured Rickettsiales bacterium, assembly GCA_937906355.1. Classification (GTDB taxonomy): domain Bacteria; phylum Pseudomonadota; class Alphaproteobacteria; order Rickettsiales; family Deianiraeaceae; genus UBA4311. The sequence continues at coordinate 13,130 of CALCWF010000124.1, read as the reverse complement.
ATAGCAAGGGTGGCAAATAGTCATTATCTATCTTTTTATGATGAATATTCTTGTTCGTCTTTTTACTTTACTGATTTTCGTCTGTTTTGCGACATCTTGTAGCAAGAGGATTAGTATTGTTCCATCGAAACAGCCAAGTTGGGTTAGTGAGAAGAACGGTGGAGAGAGAGATAGTTTTTCAGCGGTAAGTTCAACTAACAAGAAAAAGCCTTTGAGAGATATATTATATCTTTCAGAGAACGATGCACTTGATAAGGTAAGGAGAAAGTTGGTATCGAAAATAGGTATATTTCTTAACTCCGAAATTGCAGACTTAGATAGAAATAAGAAGATGGCAGTTCTAAATGAAGCGAATGACGCCGTTAGTGAAGTGTTGACGGTGTCATATTTGAAATCGATTTCAAGACGAGACGAGTTTTGGAAGGATCCAAGAACGAGTATTTCGTATGTTCGTGTGATAGTAGATAGACGTAAAGTGTCAGAGAAGGTAGTTTATGTATTAGAGAAGCTTCAACGAGTGCATATGCACGATAATGACGTAGTTATTGCACTCAATAAAGCTAAGAGCGATATTATTAGCAATGATTTCGAGATAAACGTAGTTAATGCTAATAACGGCACGTCCAAGCGATAATTTCGATATTCCACGACATAGGCATTAGATGAAGTTTGTATTATTTGATAATTTTCTTTGATAGTTTCCTTTTCTCTGTCTTCTACTCACGAGAAGCGTCAATACTAACTTGGCACTTACTAATTCTTGCTAATTTAATTTTTAGACTATTTACTGTTTTTAGGTAGAGCCTTCCATTGAAAAAAGATGATTGTATATCAAATTGTTTTAAATTTGATTTATGGTTTCTTGGTTCAAAAGTCGTGCAAAAAAGCAGAAGGTTGCTGGCAAAGATCGTTATTTTGATAGAACTTATTATTTGCAGACTAATAACAAGCCGAGATTTGGCTCCCGTGATTACGAAAATTTTGCACAAGACGGCTATATTGACAATGTAATAGCGTATAAAGCTATAAATATGGTTTCTAGGGCTATTTCGTCAGTTGGTCTATCTTTCTTCGAGGTTTCCGAGAGTGGCGACAAAAAAGAACTACGAAACAATGACAAAGTTGTCGAATTGCTACGAAAACCAAATCCAGCACAAAGCTATAACAAATTCATAGAACACGTTGTTAGCTCTTATATGCTTTCTGGAAACGTGTATATACAGGCTGTTCGTAGCGAAGATAGCGACGACATAGAAGAGATGTATTTACTACGTAGTGATAGAATATCTATAGCTCCCGGCTATGGTAATATTCCTAGCTATTATAGATATAAGATTAATAATTTCTCAGTAGATTTTCCATGCGATGAAAAGACCGGAATGTCCGATATACTACATATAAAAACGTTTCATCCACTTGATGATTGGTATGGACTATCTCCAATGGAGCCGGCACAATATTCGATAGAGCAACACAATGAATGTCTTAAATGGAATAAGGCGTTGCTTGAAAATGGTGCACGACCTTGTGGGGCGTTAGTTGTAAAACAGGCAATGTCGGAAGAGACGTATGATAGACTAAAAAATGATTTAGACGACCGCTTTCGAGGTGGCGAGAATGCTGGTAGATTCGTTATATTAGAAGGTGGTGTCGACTGGAAAGAGATGGGAATTAGTCCTAAAGACATGGATTTTATTGAGACAAAGAATAGTGCGGCACGTGATATAGCTATGGCGTTCGGTATTCCGCCACAATTATTGGGTATAAGAGGAGATACTACATATAATAATATGGCGGAAGCGAGAATATTATTCTGGGAAGATACGGTTGTTCCACTGGCGAATATAATTCTATCATCTATTGCAAATTGGATATCTTATTCAGACGGTAGGAAGATAGTTATTGAGCTAGATCTTGATACTATATCTTCGTTATACGGACAGAGACAAAAGATATGGGAGACTGTCAAGAACTCAGATTTCGTCTCTGATAAAGAAAAACGCGAGAGTCTCGGCTTTGGTATGGAAATCAACGATAGCTACGTCGATAATGAAACGAATATTAGCAGAAAAAAAGACGAAGAAGGCGAATAGTAGATACTCTATATAGAATATCGACTCTATCGACAGATTCTGTTGACGTCAATAATCGCCTTTTTTCTAGAATTTAGACTTAGAAATAAAAGATTTTTATAAATTTTAGCTTTTTTGTAAAAAATTTTTTATTAGTCTTTAACAAGTAAATATACTATCTTTAATGAAGATTGATACGTTTTAATAATTTTTATTATTGACTATAAATTGATAATCTACCTATCATTGATAGGTTTTTTTGTTTTCATAAGAAAAGAGCTTGTCTATTTTTAGAAAATCGCTATTATAGTAGTATGGCTAGTAGAAGAGTTAAATCAATTGATTGCGATGTGGGCAATACTGTTAAATTGTTGCGTAGGGCGTTTAGTATGACGCAAAGTGAGTTGGCGAAACAGCTAGAGATATCGCCGCAACAATTACATAAGTATGAGGTTGGGATAGATAGGATAAGTGCGACGATGATTTATAAAATATCTGACGTCTTTCAGTGCGATATTAGTATGTTCTTTTTTACTGAAAAAAAGGAGAACGGAAATGGTCTTCTTAGAGTTGCTGAAAAAGCAACGAAATTTAACTATAAAATGAAAAAGAGCAACGACGAACCAATTGAGTTGTTAAAGATTTTCTTTAAACTTTCTCTCGATAAAAAGGATGAGCTTCTTAAAATGGCGAGGAGTATGGCAAGTGATGCACAGACGAATGATGATGAAAGTAAAAAAATAGACGCTAAAAAACTTTGATAGATGAATCAATTATAGGATCGAATCCTAAGCAATTTTGTTATAGTCTTTCAAGAATTTTTCTAGTCCACTATCTGTGAGTGGATGCTTCATTATTTGTAGTATTGTCTTGAATGGAATCGTTGCAATGTCGGCACCTATTTCGGCTACTTGCTCTATATGTAAAGGATGTCGTATTGATGCGGCTAAAATTTCAGTGTCAAAAGCATAATTATCGAATATTTTACGAATCTTCGAAATAAGTTGAACTCCATTTTCGCTAATATCGTCAAGACGCCCAAGGAACGGAGAAACAAAGGTCGCACCAGCTTTGGCACATAGTAGAGCTTGTAATGGAGAAAAACATAGAGTCATGTTGACTGGGGCACCCTTTTCGCTTAGTTCTCGACAAGCTTTCAGACCGTTTTCCGTTATTGGTAATTTAATGCAGACATTTTCAGCAATTTTTAATAAGTTATTGGCTTCTTTTATCATGCCTTCATAATCGACCGACACGACCTCGCAACTTACAGGTCGACCTTTGCAGATATGGCATATCTTTTCGTATATCTTATATATCTCTGCTTTTGTTTTTGCTTCTTTTGCGATTAGTGATGGATTTGTTGTAACGCCGTCTAATAGACCAAGTTCATCGCACTGCTTTATTTCGTCTATATTGGCCGTATCTAAGAAGAATTTCATACAAGCATTATTAAATAATAATAAATATTAATAATTCGTCTAGAGAGAGACGATGATAGAATAATTTGCAAGTAAAATAAATTTTCTCCGAGCTAATATATAGCTTGATACTTTTTGCGAGTTTGATGTAATATTAATACCGATAGTCATCGAGATAATATCGTAGAATATATTAAAGATAGCATAGAAGACATAACGCAGGTAGATTGACTTTAAAAAAACAGTTGAATCACAGTTGGTGCTTGTATATGAGATATTTTTGGTTAACTTGTATTTGTGTTGTCGTCGTATTAGCTTTTTTCTGCACGAAGCATAATGTATTTTCGAAGAAGGGAAGCAACGTTGCGAAGGATTATTTTAATATCGTTCTTGTTGGAGCCGCCGGTTCTGGTAAAGGAACGCAAGGAGAGTTGTTGAAGAAGGAATTTAATTTACTACCAATATCGATGGGAGAAGTTATGAGAGAGTATCGTAAGGATGAAAACGCAAAGTATTCGAAGATTCTTACCGAGTATATGGATAAGGGGCAACTTGTGCCGTCTGAGATTACTCATGAGATAATGGCTGAATATCTTGAAAAGAATATTTTTTGCAGTAGCTGTATTTATAATGGGGTGATTTTTGATGGTTTTCCTCGTCAAATGAAGCAACTTGAATTTTTGGACGAATTTCTTGCTAAGAAAGGGAGCAAGATAGACGCAGTTGTTCATATCGATGTTCCAATGGAAATGTTAGTGGATCGTTTAAGTGGACGTTTTAGTTGTGCCAAGTGTGGCGAGTTATATCATAAGACGACAAAGCCAACGAAGGTTGCAAATGTTTGCGATAAGTGCGGTAGCACTGAGTTTAAGGTTCGTGAAGACGACAAGGATAAGAATGCTATTCGTGAGCGTTTTAGAATTTTTGAGGAGACGACAAGTGCCGTGCTAAGTGCTTATAAGGATCGTGGCATTGTTATTCGTGTTGATGGCAATAGAAGTGTGAAAGATATTTCTGACGAGATTATTTCCAAACTAAAAGAGGTAGTAGACGACAAGAGTAATAGCAATGTTGGTGAGGATAAATAGAAGGAGAGATTGTTGCGATGAACTGCCTGTTTTGTAAGTAGGTAGAAGGGTGATAATTTCGATAATTTTACGTTGCATTTTGCTTGTATTGGTAGGTGATTCTTTGAAGAAAATGCAAAATTAATTGTAAAAATTAATTCTTGGTTAGTTCTGTTTGTATTTTTCTCTTGTTTTAATTTTTATTATGAATACATTTTATAGATGTGTTGCACTGGTGGATTTGCACCGTTGAAAGAATAAAGGTTAGAATGAAGGTGATATCTGAATTTGTAGAACGACAATAGAGTCGAAGGAGAATTGTAAGTTGGAATTATTGACAAGTTATATTTTTATTTACATACTGCATGTATATTGATTATTGTATGTGTATTGACGTATTTTTTTTCTTACGTAAAAGATGCTTTTGCGGTAAGCGAATTATGTATTTGCTACTTCTATCTTCTTATTTTTGCCTTGGAGTAAATAATACGTGCAAAGCCGTTGTAGTTAATGAAACGCAACCCTCTTATGAGGGTAAATTTGGCATGTGGTACGTATTTACGACTGAATATAATAATACAAAAGTATGCTACACGACAAGTAGTCCGATAGGATCTGATGGCAATTATAAGGATAACAGAAAACCATATATAATGGTTGCACTATTTAATAGTGCGGTTAAACGTGAAATAAGCATTGTTTCTGATTATTTTTATAAGGCGAATTCTGTTGTATCGGTGAGTATTGATGGGAAACAAGAGAGATTTATCGCAGAAGACGATATGGTCGCTTGGCCGGAGAAGAATGGCAATGATAGAAAGATAATAGCAGAAATGATTAACGGTGTAAAAATGCTTGTTTTTTCAGAAGAATATTCCGGTTTGTATTCGGTTGACACGTATTCGTTGAGCGGATTTGCGGAGGCCTATAAGAAAACAAAAGAGCTTTGTTCTATATAATAGTTTACTTTTTTATTTATTGTTTACTCTTTTATTTATCTTTTAAGACAAGAGGCGTGAAGATCGTTTGATGCCTTGAGTGAATTATCTTTATGGATATACCAGTTGATTATGTAAATCGTAGAGTTGATAGGTATTTGCGTGACGTATTTGGCATTCTGCAAAGCAAGATTTGCGTATTGTCAAAGCAAAAAAGGATATTAGTGAATGGCGAGTTGGTTAAATTTGATTATCGTTTTAAGAAAGGTGATAAACTCGATATTTTGGATGATTCAGTGTTAAATACGATTAGAATGCAAGATGAAGACAATGTCAATTATGACAATAAACAAAAACGAAATAACATTAAAAATAATAGTAATATGAAGAACGAAATAACTTTTGGATGTAGTAGAAGTAATACAAATAAAAGCACACTTCATCGAAGACGTGCATTGCCGGCGGAGATGGTTTATAAATTAAAACAATCTATTATCTACGAAGATGACAACGTCTTAGCCATTAATAAACCGTATGGTGTTAGCGTTCAGGGCGGAACAGGCGTGAGATATAATTTAGAAGACTATTTTCAAATTTTATGTGATAAAAAATTGAGAATAGTCCACAGGATAGATAAGGATACGAGCGGGTTACTGTTACTGGCCAAGAATGTTGATACGGCAGTGAAGCTGACGGATATGTTTAGAAAGAGAGAGGTTCATAAACGTTATTTAGCCATTTTGTCCGGAATTCCTATAAAAACACACGGGACGATAAAAACATATATATTTCAGTCGAAGAAAAATAATATAGCGTATAACGCAAGAACAACGGAAGAAAGATTTAGTGGTAAGGAGGCAATTACTAAGTATGACGTTATTCGCGTTAATGAAGAGAAGAGTCTCGCACTTGTTGAGTTTTTTCCTTTGACTGGTCGCAAGCATCAGATTCGTTTGCATGCACAACATATTAAATGTCCTATTGTTGGCGACGAGAAGTATGGCTTTGATAAGAAAAGGAGAAAGTTGCAACTTTTTGCCGTTGCTATTGATGCGAGCCCTGTTGTCAAGTTGGAGTTGCGTGAGGAGGATTTTCCGATGATGGTTAGAGTATAGTTTGAGACTGACGCTTGACGCCCGCCCCGTGCTCGCACGGGCGAGCCGGCTCCCGCGAAGCGGGAGCCCTGACGTCATGAAATGACGGCAGGCGGGGCGGGCGTGTTTTTACTATTTATCCTTAAAATACTTTTTATCGTCGTTATATACACATATATCACGTGCGATATACAAACTACCAGTGCAGATTAATAAAACAGGGCAATCTCCGGCAAAATGCGTCGCCTGTGATACGACATCTTTTATTGTATGAGCTATTGAATATGTGAAGTTTAATTTTTTACACGACTTGGCTATCGTTTCAGGAGGTTCCGGTATACTTTCAAGGTTAGCACGAGTGCATATAACTAAATCTACTATTGGTCTATACGTGAAATCTAATAATTCTTCTAAAAATGCTTCATTGTCTACGCCCTTTGTTCTCGCTATTGCGACGCAGATTTTATATTTTTTATTCTTAGTTTCTTTAAATTCATTTATATAGGTTGTCAATGCGTGTGCGGCGAGTTTATTATGAGCTCCATCTACATAAAAAATGCTTCCTTTTGGCAACATATCAAAAAGTTTTCCATTTGTTATTTGTTGCATTCTAACTATATTGATAGTGTTTGCAATGCCTTTATTTATAGCATCCAACGATAATTTATCTGCTTTTCCACTTTTCTTACACGCTAAGCATGTCATTACAGCACAACTTGCATTTATGAGCTGATAGTCTCCGGTCATATTCGGTTCTCGAAACGGGAAACAAACATCGAGAGTTTTGCTTTCAAAAAATGGACTTCCGACTTTTATGGTTATGCCATTATTATGATAATAATCATTGTTATTATAATGCATATTGTCTATATTTAAATTGTTTACATTTAGATTATTACTTGAATTGGCGATCGCTGTATTATAGTTATTACTATTACCATCGCCATTACCATTACTATTGCCATTGCTATCAATATCACTATTACTATTACAATCGCATGTATTATCATTCATTATTTCGTTTTCACTTCTAAAAGCCTCATAGTCTTCTCCATAGCAGAATACATTTTCATCTTTTATTTCTAATGTCTTGGCTACGTTTTTCAGAACACATTTTGCTTCTTTTGATTGCGATGATAGAACGACATTTTGCGTGCCTCTCTTAATTAAAAAGCTCTTATTCCAAGCGACATCTTCAACCTTCTTTCCTAAGAATTTCGTATGATCTAGATGAATTGGTGCAAAAATACAAGCTAGTGGCGGATTTTCATCGAAGACATTTGTTGCGTCTTTCAGTCCACCCATGCCTACCTCGATGATATTAAAGACCGCATTTCGTTTCGCAAAAGACAAGAATGCTGAACAAGTCAATGCCTCAAACATCGAAGGTTCGAGAGGCTCATTTTTGTTGTCTCCTTCTTCGCATACATATCTAACTGTCTCAGTTGCTTCATATAATTCGTCATCACTTATTTTTTTGCTATTGAAAAGTATTCTCTCGTTGCATTCGTATATATGCGGTGAGATATATGTATTTACACTATATCCAGCAGATTGCAGAATGTTAGAGATATATAGAGCAGTCGAACCCTTGCCCTTCGTTCCTGTAATATGAATTACATTTTTTAGTTTCAAATGAGGACTCCCGAGTCGTTGCAAGATGTATAATGTTCGTTGAACGACGTGATCGAAATCTTTATTTGGACCAGTATAAATAGGCCAGTGCGGAATCAACATCTATATGCTATATATATGCAAAAATAAAGATTATGTTTTGCAAGTATTGCAACTATATACTTTAAGTATTGCAATTACGACTTTAAAATCGAGTTTAATTTTTACATCAACTTTTGCCTGTCGAGTTTAATCGTAATGTTTAATCGTAATTTGTGAAGTTGATTTAGCGACTATTATTGAATAATTTTTATAATATTCTGTTTTCTGTTAATTTCGTGTTTTAATACCTTATTTATTGATTTATTTTTTGTCTATTTTATTACTATTTGAAAATTGTTATCCTTTAAACAACAAACATGGATTTATCTTAAATTGCAACATTTGAGCGGTTTTTCTTCCGCCATCACCACCTTTTCTTTGCATTGTTATGTTCCCAATTTTCAAACTTCCTTGTTTTGTAATTTCAATTACCGCTTCCAAAGAAGTTCAAACAATAATTCATTGGTTTTGCTATGTTGTAAAATTGACTTAACTTTTATAATTAAAGAAGTATAAAATCAATGTAAGATTTATGTTAAACGAAGAACAAATTAAAGTAATGTTGAGAAATTTTAATGAAGAAGATAAAGAAAATTTAATACAATATTTGTTAAATGATAAGAAAAAAGTTAAAAAAGAAATAGATACATCTAAACTATCAAATAATTATAAATGTCCTTATTGTAAATCAACTAAAATATATAAAAATGGTTTTATACACAATAAGACACAACAATTTAGATGCAATAATTGTAAAAAGAATTATAGTATTTATACTAATACAATTTTTTATCATTCAAATAAATCTATTGAGGTTTTGAGAGAATACATTGAATTATTTGCTGAATGTTTATCGCTTCGTAAAATAGTAAAAGAAATGGATGGAAAAATAAATCTAAAAACGGCATTTTATTGGAGACATAAAATATTAGAAGTAATGAAAAACTTTGACAATCACGACAAATTAGATGGAATTGTAGAGGCAGATGAAACATATTTTAATGAAAGTCAAAAAGGAAGTAGAAAAGTTAAAGGTAGAAAACCAAGAAAAAGAGGATATAGTAGTGAATATCGCCAAGTTGGCTTATCACATAATAAAGTTTGTGTATTAACGGCATTAGATAGAAATAAACACTCTTTTAATAAACCAGTAGGATATGGAAAAGTAAATAAAGAACAAGTTGCTGTTTTACAACATAGAATAAATGAAAATTCAATTTTAATAACAGATGGTGATAAGAGTTATCAAGTGTTAAAAGACATAAGATTAAAACAATTAAAATTCGGTAAATCTATTGATAAAGTATATCATTTAAGCAATATCAATAATTTTCATAGCAAATTAAAACAATTTATGTCAAGATTTAATGGAGTGGCAACAAAGTATTTGGATAACTATGTAAATTATTTTAGAGAGTTTAGAGATAAAATTGATACATTTAATCAGTTATTACAAATCAGTTCTTATTATAGAGTTATGGATATTAAAGCAAGAATGGTGTGTTTTGAAAACCCAATGACTTCCATATAATTTTCTTGACATTTATTATTTTATAGTTATATTATGTCTGTGGCGGATGTTTGATGAATAACATACCTAGTGTATGGAGACGTCCAAAAGAAAGCGATGTTTTTATTTAAATAGAATAAATAAAAATAGTCAGCGTCCGCTACAATTCTTCTTTGGTCTAAATAACCAAATATTAAATCTTTCTTCATTTGGCAAAGTTCCTTGTTTAAAATCTTCTATACCTGTTTTTTCTTTAATATATTCCTGAATTATTGTTTTTGTATTGTTCTTATTTTGTGTTTTATTTTTATCATTAAAAGTATAATTTATAGCACCAATCAATATATCCACAATTTGGATGAAATTTGATTTTTTACTATCAATATAAGAAACCTCTTTTATAGAATTTTGTTTCTCGTTTTTATTGTTTTTGTATATAAGATTTTTTTTTATCTTTTGTAAATCAAATTTACTATTTCTTTCGTCTAAGTAAAAATATAAAAGATTTTTTGATGAAGGTAAATATTTTACAAAACCTGAACTAAGCAGTAAAAAATACATTTTTTGAAAAAAACATTCACTATCTTTGATATTATTATGATTATTGCAACCATAAGTACATTTGATTTGTTTAAATTTTTTTTCATTTATTGAAGTTTTGTCTATAACAATACATCTAAATTGTAGAATTCCATTGTTTATTAAATTAAAAATATGATTTATAAATCCTTTATATTCGTTTTCTTTTTGTTTGCTAATTTTAATGAATTTCATTTCTGCTTTCATATTATTATCTTCTCTAAATTTATTTATTGTGTTATCTATTATTTCATAATTGTTTTCATTAAAACATATTCCTCCGATAACCATATATTTATGTGCTGTTGTTCCGCTTTCATCACAATAAATGTAATAAGTCATTCTTTTATTCAAAATCTTAACAATCATATAAAAAATAAATTAAAATCATTTTTTCAAGTCAATTTTGCAACATAGCAATTGGTTTTAATTTCCATTTGATTTCTTGATTTTTTACTTTCAAAATTACCAACATCCATTCAGCTGAAAATTTGCCACGACCTTTCAAAATATCTGTAATTATCAAAGTTTTATTTGTTTCAAAAAAGTTCAAAATTGTTTGTTGTTCTTGAATTGTCATTTCATTCAAAAACATTCTTCTGTTGTCTTTTACATCTTTTTTATAAGGTTCAATTTCACCAGTAAAATATTTCAATAATTTTACAACATTATCCGGAATATTCCATAATTCTTTATAATTTTTAATCCATCTTTTGTCAATTTGATTAAAACCTTGTGGATTTGAAACTAACTTTACTTGTAAGTTTTGAATATCTTGTAAATGTTTTAATTTAATAACAATACTAATTTGAACCTGAACATCCGCTTTATAACTACCTTTAATTTTCTGCTTTAACAAATTCAATTTCATTTAGTTTATAATCCATTTCTTGAAGCCATTGTTGTGCTATTTTATTATTTTTCCAATCATTAAAAATATTTACAACATCTTCTTCATTTTGAAAACCATTTTTTGCAATTTCACTACCTTTTTATGCCGTTGTCATTGTAAATATTCAATTAACTTTTTTCCTATTTCATACATAACTTTATTGTCAAAGCATTTCCTGCTTGTGCCAAAATATCACTTTGGGCAAACATTTCTTGTGCTCTTGTTGCTTGTTCCATTGAAAAACCTTGTAAAAGCAATGCTTCTCTACCACTCAATTTTCTAATTTTACCATTTTTAACATATAAAACACCTTGTCTTCCGGTTCTTAAAGTTGGAATTACATCTTTATAAAGTCGTAAATCACTTTGTCTTGTATCTAAAACTAGATATTCTTGTTTTAAAATATTATTTAAATCAAATTTGTTCTTATTGTATTTATTATCTAAATTTCTCAAAAATGTTTTGTATCTTTCTCCATTCAAGATGAACTCTTCGCCTTCTTCTATCAAAAAATCTTTTAGTTTTTTATCACTCTTGGTCGATTGTTTATCTGGAAAAACAAAAGGTTTTTTATACAAATCTTTTCTAATTCCGACAAAATAAACTCTTTCTCTCATTTGCGGAATCCCGAATTTATTGCTCGATAAAACCTTATAATCGACGATATACCCACTTTCCTGTAAAAGTGAAACAATTGTTTTAATTGTCTTACCACCATTATGATTTACCAAACCTTTTACATTTTCAAATAAAAATGCTTTTGGTTGTTGATGTTTTAAAATCTTTACTAACGAATAAATAATTTGCCCTCTAATATCTTCAAAACCTTTTCTTTTACCAACTATTGAAAACGATTGACACGGGAAACCGGCTAACATAAAATCGAATTTTGGTAATATTTTTGTATCAATTTGTGTTAAATCCCATAATTTTTGTATTTATTTCCACAAAAAAGTTTACATGTGCCTTCCGCTTTACTGTTTATTTCGCTATATCCGCTAATTTTACATCCAAGTTGTCTAAATGCCTGATGTGCCGAACCTATACCGGAACAAAAATCAAAGCAAGACAGCACACTTTTTTGAGTATTTGTTTTTGTTGTCATTTTCTTCATATAAAAATAACGAGAAGTTATTTTGTCTTTAACATCTTTATTTCCGTTTTTTCGACACATGTCTCGAATACGCTATTGATATGAAGTTTGCCACTAAGATTATTATTGCACCGATACATTGATATGGCGTTATCATTTCCGATAGAACGAGTCCACTTATTAAAACTGCAAATATGATTCTGGTAAATCGAATAGGTTGAAGTAGGGCAACATTCGCCATCTGGCACGATATATACACGCCACCGCACTCCATTAGATCGAAGATTGAAATCAAGAAGGCACTTTTCAGTCTTTCTATATTTATACTTGGAGCAGAGAAACCAGATAGAGCAAAGCTAACAAGTCCTAGGGCGATTGCGTTAGTGAATAACGCGTAAATAATAGGTCGTGTGTCGTTGAATTTTTTTTGTAAAATTACTCCGATCGGTAGTATAATTGAGTTAGCTAATATAAACAATATTCCAACGCTAAGACCATTGAAACTTATATCTCCGTAGATAGTTAGCACGACGGCACCTATGCACGTCAATAAAGCGATTGCGTTGACTAAATTAAAACTCTTTTCATGTAAAATAACTCTTCCAAAAAGGCACATCCATAATGGAACTAATAGCATTATCAATGCTCCCGTATTTACAGGAACGGTTTTTAGACCAGTATTGTATAGCAATATGTCTGACGCGTAGAGTAGCGATAGTATAACTACGACGGCGACGTTCTTTTTGAA
>CALCWF010000123.1 GCA_937906355.1 uncultured Rickettsiales bacterium | reverse complement strand
CAAAAATTTACACGACAGATCGAATACGACAAAGAACGTTCATTTATGCAAACTCACAATTAATACAATATTATATAATACAATATTAGCTTACTTGATTTTTATATTTCATTAGCTTTTTTCTACGTGTGAAAGTAAAAATTTTTCTAAAAAGCTTCTTCTGTGCGATTGTCGTAACATGTCTATCGCTCGTCAGCTACGTAATAATATCAGATAAAATAAGCGTAGCCAAAAAGATCAAGACAAATTTAGAGAACACATTATACATGGACTTGAAAGACGGAAGAGTTGTTATTCGTATGCTACCAAATATAGCACCAAAACACGTCGCACGTATAAAAGAACTTGTTCGCTCTGGCTTCTACGACGGTCTAACCTTCCATCGTGTAATAAAAAACTTCATCGTACAAGGAGGCGATCCGACGGGAACAGGCAACGGTGGTAGCGGACAGAAGATCCTCGCCGAATTCACGTCAAAATACAGCCATAAAAGAAAAGTTGTATCTATGGCACGCCAAACTGACGATCCGAATAGTGCAGATAGTCAATTTTTCATTGTAACGTCAGACTCTACCTTCCTAGATGGACATTATACTATCTGGGGCTATGTCGTCAGTGGCATGGAGTTTGTAGATAACATAAAGCAAGGGGACGTTCTTGACAATGGGATAGTCAGTAATCCAGATAAAATAGTAAAAATGTCAATCGCAATGGACGTCGAAAATGAGAATAAAGAACGTTTAAAGAATGACACAATTGAGGCGGAGAAAAAGTTAATTGAAAATAAAGACGAAATAAAAACGGCAAACGATTATAATGATAACGGCAACGATCGTAATGATGGCAATAGTAATCTTGAAGACAAGCAAAATACTAATAAAGAAAATAAGTCAAAGGATAACGGCACAAAGCAACAAGAAATAGTAAAGAGTAAATAAGTCATTCATATAGAATGGTTCAAGTGCATAATACATCAAGAAAAAATTATTCGAGATATATATGATCGGTAAAATTGTTGGTAAAGTTTCAGAACATTATAATAATACGGTCATCATAGAGGTTCAATTCAACGATTGCTCCATCGGATATGAAATAACAATGAAACAGACTGACGTTTCATCATTACAAAGCAACGAAATTGTTACAGTTTACATAAAGGAAATAGTCAAAGAGGACGACGATACCTTGTATGGCTTTCTTTCGTTTGAAGATAAGTGTTGGTTCGAAGAACTAATAAAAATAAACGGTCTAGGACCGAAAACCGCACTGGCAATTTTATCGTCCTATTCTTGCGAAACGATAATGGAAGCTATTATTCTAAATAATTGTGATTTTTTCTCGTCGATCAGCGGTATTGGCAACAAAATAGCAAATCGCATTCCAATCGAGATGCGTAAAACAGTCGAAAAAATTAACGAGAAAGTCACCTATGCAAGTGGCATTAACGACGCTACAAATACACGAAAAAATAACGAAGTAAAAAATGACAAAATAAGCACTAATAACAAAAAAAGCAACAACAAGAAAAGCGTCGCTTTGTTTAATGATCGCAACTACGACGAGCATAATCATATCTCGCACGAAAATAATGAGAAAAATATCATCAATAATAACAAGTCGAGCACTACAAAAAGACAGGGAAAAACGCAAAATAGCAAAAATAATAATAGCAAAAATAATATCAAAAATAAAAAC
>CALCWF010000122.1 GCA_937906355.1 uncultured Rickettsiales bacterium | reverse complement strand
ATGCTATGATATAAATGTTAATATTGGGATGATGCAATATCTTATGAAATGCAGGGCTAAAATGGTTGTAATAACAGTTCAAGATGTTTTAGGCTTAGATGAAACTGCAAGATTAAATATGCCAGGTGTTAAAGCAGAAGAAAATTGGTCATGGAAGTTAAAAGATTTTACAGAATTTAAAGAACAAATAAAATATTTTAATTAAAAAACATCAAATAGAACTTTTAAAGTTTTATTTGAAGAATTAAGAGCAGGCAATAGCATTGCTGGAAGAACAGATAATAACTTTTTAGCTATGTTGATAGCTGGCAATACGATCGAGGTTCAAGATGGGATGATCGAGATAAAGGCGATAGCTCGTAGCTGTGGGTTTAAATCGAAGGTTGCTGTTGTCACGACGGATGGTCGTTTGGACGCCGTTGGTGCGTGTATTGGCGCTAGAGGTTCGAGGATTAAGCCAATTGTCGAAGAATTGCGTGGTGAAAAAGTCGATATAGTTTATTGGGATAGAGATATAGTCAATTTCGCTAAGAACGCTATTACACCAGCACGTGCTACGTATGGACAGTTTTGCGAGGAGACAGGAGTTGTCGAGTTGACAGTGCCGGATGATCAATTAAAGTTAGCAATAGGTAAGAATGGTGTCAATGTCCGTTTGGCTTCGCAATTAATCGGGTGCAATATAACAGTGATTGCTGAAAGTGAAAAGAGACAAGCAGTGAAGGAGAAGATGGAGCGAGACGTAGCATTATTATGTGAGGTTTTGAACGTAGAAGAACCAGTTGCTCAATTCTTGGTGTCGTCGAATATTTTTACGCCGGATGATTTGGTTGCTGTTGGCTCCGAAAAGCTTGTCAAGAGTGGTGTATTTAATGATGAGATTGCTACTGAACTTATCAATCGTGCTTCCTCTTATTTAAGAGAGCAAAAGAAGAGAATTGAGGCAGATTTAGACGAATTGAAGATTGATAAGTCTATTCTTGATATAGATGGCATGACTCCTGAGATAGCTGTTTTACTTGGAAAGGGTTGTGTCAAGAATATACAAGGTGTTGCAGATTTGTCGAGTGATGAATTCATAGAATTGTGTGGTGCGAAGTATTCCGATCGTGCCGTTCGTGTCGTGATGAGTGCTAGAAAGATTGTCTACGGAATTTGATAGTTTGACTGTTTTTTTAGCGAGGTTCGCGTGATATAATCTTGTTGAAGGTTATAAAATTCACATTTGTTATTCGTCTATCATTTTACATACTGTGTATTTTGGCGTGCAGATAGAGTTCGTTTGTACGTATTTGTTGATTTATAATTAATTGCTTATTTCTTGTGATATCTTCTTGTCTGTTTGTTTGATGAAGTTATGGTAAAACAGTTTACTGTTCCGTGTAAATTTAATAATTCTGGCTCGATGTCGCCTGTGACGTTATATATAGGACATCCGGAGGCTTCGCATCATCCGGTGTCTTTTCAATCGGACTGGCTATCTTCCACGAAGGGTGGCGTTATACCGCAAGATCTGATGGATACTCTACAAAAGTTACACGATCTGGCTTTACAAAATGGAGCTGATTTTGAGGAATTGTGCTATTACGCTCTAATTTCTGCTACGCGACATGGCACCGGAAATGGCGTATCGCAGTCTGAGATAGATAAATACGCGAATGAGTTTGTAGAAAATGAGTCTACTTCTTATACCGATAGAGTCATGGATAAAGAAATAAACAATAACGATGTTACTAGTAATGACGATACTAGTATGGGCAATGATACAACGAATGTTTCGACGGATACACCTGATATTGAAAATAGCAATAATATGAAAACCGATATTATCGGTAGTGCAAACGTCGCTAGCGGAAGCACCGGTTGTAATGTTAGTTCGATAAACGAAGTTTTGGACAAGATAACGACCTCTGATTCTGTGAACGGTAATATTGTTGATAGCGACGTTGGTAGTAATAACAATGTTAACATTCAGACGACGACATATACAAACGATGATCAAGATTTACTGCTTGCAGACGACTATCTGGATGAAGAAAATAATTCCGATCAAATTTACAGCGACAATAGAGACGTTGACGATGTTGGTGGCGATAGCAATGAGGCTCGAAGTTGTGATAGAGAAGACGGAGAAAAGTTTGTCGACGATATTGGATTGAAACAAAGCGACGTTGCATTAGATACGAAGCCAGTTGCCGTGAATTCGGATCTGGATATAGGTGTAGGTATTACCAACAACATCGATGCCATAGATGATAATTCTAGCTCTGCGTATGACGGCGATGATGACGATTTACTGAGTGATGAATGAATTATGTTATATTTGGTATATACGTT
>CALCWF010000121.1 GCA_937906355.1 uncultured Rickettsiales bacterium | reverse complement strand
AAGATTAGTGCAATCTTTCACAAAACCACGATTTTTTAATTCTTCTAGAACTGTCATCTTCTTCAAGAAGAAGAGAGTGTATTATTATAGTCTACTTATTTTTTCGATGTTCTATAGCATCTATTGTTGAAATTCCTAGATCGTATTCATACGCTAGTGGTATTTGACTGCCCAAACTTGATCAAAATTACAATGATTTGGTAATATCATATATAGAAGCTTATCAAAACATCCATCATGACCGTTAATATCATGCACTTTTAACCATTGCATGATCTTGATTGCATAATCTTTTGAAACTATATACACGGTTGCGAAACCAACCTTTCTTCTCTCTGCTGTGGCATTATAGAAATATCTATTATCACCATAACGCAAACGTGAACGCAACCAAGAATTCCATCTTCCGCTTCGTCTATTATGGACTCCGTCTAATTTCAAAATCCCAAAACCAGCAGGTGCTTCTTTAAGAATATGTGAGAGTTTCTCGTTAAAATCATCGACTAGCTCAAAATCATCCTCAAATATCGCACCATACTCACTGCTACCATTCGCAACGTTATTAATTGCACGTAAGTGCGATGTTAGACAGCCGAACTCACCAATACCCATGTGTCTTTTACCATCTTTCCAAACAAAAACATCACTTGGATCATATTTATAATAATAGAAAAAATCAGGATGATTCCTATCAAAAACCTTGTAACGAATATTGTCTTCTAACGTCTTCTCGCCGTCGACAATATCACTTGCATTGATACGATCGACTTCTTTGTTATTGTTGTCTAGTTTAATAAATACTAAGTCGTTCTTTCCGTCGGTAGCATCCATTGTTAGATCTTTTGTGCTTACGCCAAGTAGCTTGCCGTTGAATTTTGTGTTTATCATGTTTTCGTATGTTTGTCTTCTATCAACCGATTGCTTCAAGTGAATTACTTGGACTGATTTAATGTCAGATATGGCAATACTTTTTGTTGGAGCCTGATAGTCAATTTTCTTCTTAAGAAAACGTATTCCGATAATAGCAATATAAAGGCTATAGCAAAAACAGAAACACAACTTACAATACAATATTTATTTAAATTAAATCTAAAATAAAGTGCTATATTAGCGTATTGTAATTGATTCAATTACAATTTATTGTTAATATCTATTATTATTAATGTCTATAATGATACATTAATACTATTGTCTTCTTTGAAGAAATCTTTATAAATTTATTTACGTAATGTCCTTCCAATTTTGTCAATATCAGAACCGCTATGTGTAAAATTGAAATTTTGACCAACCATCCATCTTTTTGCGATCCAAATTTTATCGAAGGTATATCTTCGTGGTAGAGTCATAAACAAAAATATATCAGTCGTTCCATCAGCACCATTTACATCGTTATTTTGCACCCATTTCATAATTCTATTAGCATAATCTTTTGAAACTATATACACGGTTGCGAAACCAACCTTTCTTCTCTCTGCTGTGGCATTATAGAAATATCTATTATCACCATAACGCAAACGTGAACGCAACCAAGAATTCCATCTTCCGCTTCGTCTATTATGGACTCCGTCTAATTTCAAAATCCCAAAACCAGCAGGTGCTTCTTTAAGAATATGTGAGAGTTTCTCGTTAAAATCATCGACTAGCTCAAAATCATCCTCAAATATCGCACCATACTCACTGCTACCATTCGCAACGTTATTAATTGCACGTAAGTGCGATGTTAGACAGCCGAACTCACCAATACCCATGTGTCTTTTACCATCTTTCCAAACAAAAACATCACTTGGATCATATTTATAATAATAGAAAAAATCAGGATGATTCCTATCAAAAACCTTGTAACGAATATTGTCTTCTAACGTCTTCTCGCCGTCGACAATATCACTTGCATTGATACGATCGACTTCTTTGTTATTGTTGTCTAGTTTAATAAATACTAAGTCGTTCTTTCCGTCGGTAGCATCCATTGTTAGATCTTTTGTGCTTACGCCAAGTAGCTTGCCGTTGAATTTTGTGTTTATCATGTTTTCGTATGTTTGTCTTCTATCAACCGATTGCTTCAAGTGAATTACTTGGACTGATTTAATGCCGTTAATAGGCATTGACACTGTCGGCGATTGAAAATCGACAAATTTCTTAAAAAAGACATATTCACAACAAAGTATAACAAAAACGGTTGCAACAATAATCATAAAATTAAAATATTTCCCCATAAAACTGTGCAATATTAATTGACGTGCTCTTATTAAATATCAATGTTTTATACAAATAAAGTATTTATTAATTCATAAATCCGTTATATCAATATTCTCGTCCTGCGAATCTTCAACTTTTGGAAGCATATCTTTGTTTTTGAATACCTCGAAAATATATTGCTTATTATCGCTATCAACATTTTTTACACTTTCACCGGACGCTCGCTCACCTGTATTTTTATTTACTTTGACAAATCTAATATTTTCTGGCGTTTTTAGATCTGAAAACTTATATACATCGGACATTTTCAATAAAATCTCCCTAACAACCGGAAGAGCATATTGAGAACCATAATTATTAGTTTCCGTTGGCGTATCATAACCAACAAATACCGCAACAACCAATTCAGGAGTTATAGCAATAGTCCACATATCCTTTCCTTTACTAGAGGTTCCCGTCTTCGCGGCCACTGGAAAGCCTAGACCGGACAAACCAAACGCCGTTCCACGTGCAACTGCACCTTGTAGCATATTATCAATTTGATACGCCGTTTCTGGCGAGAAAATTACACATTTCGCATCTCGCTCCATCTCTGTCATCTTTTTGATAATATTTTTTTCATTCTTGTCGCTTTTACCATCTACGTTAGCATACTTTACATTTATTGTTTTGTCAGCTTCGTCGATTAGATCTGAAATCTTATCTAAGTTAATACTCTCTTCCGTTTCTATCATGCATTTCGCGTTTATATCACAATCACTAAAATACATTTTTCCAAGCAAAGTTTTATCATCCGTTCCTCTATCGGCTCGTTTAACAGATGAAATTAAATACGTCTTTGGCATAGCTCCTTCGTTAACAAACGCAGAATATGCTCTTGCAAGATCCATGAGTGAACTCTCCACCGATCCAATTGCAATAGACAGATTATTTTCCGGCTTCATGTTTATACCGGAATCTATAATTATATTACGAATAGCTTTCACACCAATCGCCTCTGCTATGCGTATAGTTACAGTATTTTTCGATTTTTCGAGTCCATTTCTTAGTGTGATCGGACCATTCGTAATATTGTTATGATTCGACGGCGTCCAAACAACACCATTACCTATATTTATGTTAATATCCGTATCCATGAAAACCGAAGATGGCGTAAAATTCTTTTCAAGAGCCATTCCATACACGAATGGTTTTATCGTAGAACCAACTTGGCGAAACGCTTGAATCGTTCTATTGAACGTGCCAGCTGTATCAATATATCCGCCAACCATTGCAAGTATTTCTCCTGTCTTTGGATTTAGCGCTAAGACGCCACCATTGATTTGTGGAAGTTGTTCTAATGAATAATATTTACTATCCTTTGTTTTTCGTAGCACAACTACAACATCTCCAACTTTCAAAACATCAGAACATTTTGTAATCTTAGTTTTATTTACCTGTGTTTCTGTTATCTTTTGCCTCGCCCAAAGCATATCACTCAACAAAATTATACCATCACTATTATCACGAAGACCGATCGAGACCTTGTCGTTATCTACGCTCTTAACGACCGCCAACTGAAAGCGACCAAGATTTTCCGGCTCATCTACATCACGTAAAAGCGTCGCTGAATTTTTTGTTTTTACGTCTTCTTCGCTAAAAGTATATATTGGACCAGCAAAACCATGATTCTTAGAATAATTTTCCAGACTTCTATTCAAAGCTTGTTGTGCAACCTGTTGCATCTTACTATCTATTGTCAGCTCCACTTTATAGCCATTATTTAGCACATCTTCTTTCGTGATACCCAAAGTCTTATCAGTTAATAAATTTTGTGCGAAAAACGACGGAGCATAGAATGGTGCATAAAAATTGCTATGCTTCTTAACGATCAGCTCTGATTTTGAATATTGTTCATATTGATCTTTTGTTATATATCCATCTTCCATCATACGTTGAAGAACCCAGTTTCTACGATTAATAGCACGATTATAATTCTTGAATGGATTGATCGATGAAGGAGCCTTCGGCATGGCGGCCAACATTGCCATCTCTGAAATCGTCAACTGAGCGACACTTTTACCAAAATATTCTTCCGCAGCACTCGAAATACCATATGCACGCATGCCAAAATAAATATGATTCAAATATATTTCCATTATCTTGTCCTTTGGAAGAATTTGCGATAAGCGATAGGACAATATCAATTCTTTTATCTTGCGAGATAAGCTATATTCGTTTGTTAATAAAACATTTTTGACAACTTGTTGTGTTATAGTCGAGGCTCCTGCTAGTCGTTGTCTTCGAATAAATTTATAAAAATCCTGTATTACAGTTCTTGTTAGACCGGAAAAATCTATACCATGGTTTGTATAAAATGTCTTGTCTTCCGCCGCAACAAACGCTTGAACTAATACCTTCGGAACTTGTTCTATGCCTATATGTGTTCTTCTTTCATTGCCAACTTCGTATATCAGCTTGTCGTCCCTATCGTAGAACTTACTCGAAAATGACGGTGTATAATCATTGATTTTACTTACATCCGGTAGCGTTATATAACAAAACGATATATAGCCGGTAATGATCGCAGTTAGCACTACATTTAGCAATAAGAATCTATCAAACTTGCTTTTCATCAATCTAAAATACCAACGAATGAAGAAAAACGGAAAGAAGACTATACGAACAATGACAAAGAAAATAAAAGACGTATGGAACTTATAACCTATGTGTTCTTTTTTCTTAGCAAAACTCGATTTTATCGTTTTTATATTAACTTTTGCAACTGTATTTAGTATTGCTTTATTTATTCTTTTCGAGAAACGAACTTTTTTTTTATCGTCTTTTTTATCCATAACGTCTCTCTATAAGAGATACTCAATATCTGCAAGTGCTTTTATAAAAATCAACACTAGCAACTTTCATCTGCTCTCCTCTCTCTATCTCTATCTATCTGCTCGTCTCTCTCCTGCTCTCAACTATTCCATCAATTATTCTTCTTCTTATTTAATACTTTTTCTTCTAATCTTTCACATTCTATTTTTAATGCTTTTGCTTCAAAATAATTATAACTTGCTTGTGAAGATAGCTCTTTTAACATTTTTATTTCTTTCTCATCGCCATCTTTTTCTCCAAAGCAAAATGCTATGTATTCTTGATTACAACAAAAATATAGTTCATTAACCGCATCTTTAATTTTATTTATCAATTCTAACTTTTTTTGATTTGAATGTTTAATATATTCATTTACAATTTCTTTTGTCAATTTTTGATTAGGTTTCTGCTGTGTTTTACTTTTTGTTTCTGCCATATTATTTAATTATATTCACACTCTTCTCTCAGTTTTCTAATTCTATCAACTCTTTGTAGTAAAAACTTCATCGGTCTGTCGCCTTTCGTGACGTTGCAAGTTCTACATAATAACTGATAGTTTTCAATATAGTCTCCTCCGCCGTGAGCTTTTGGAATTATGTGATCTATATCGAATAGATCTATCAGACATTCGCATCCACAACCGTTGCACTTTCCACTTTGCTTTTTATATAAGAACTTTTTTATTTCATTTTTTGTCTTTGGAACATTCAAGTCTACTATCTCGACATCTGTTCTAACTGGTGGTTTCCTCAATACAAGTGGCTTATCTAATAGTCCCTCTGCTCCTTTCTCATTAGTATCTCCTCCCGTCAGTCTCGCTATCAATATATCAACTGCCTTGTCTTCGATGTCTATTCCTATGTAATGTCTTCCGTTATTGAAGGCAGAGAGACAGCTCGTCGCACAACCGCAGAACGGATCGAGGACTATGCCGCCGACGGGACAAGATGCTTTGATGATGCGGTCAAGCAATGCAAGTGGCTTTTGTGTTGGATAGCCGGTGCGTTCTTTGGACATAGCATTTAATGCTTGTATTTGCCATACATCCATTGGTATTTTTGTATCACTGTTAGATGTTATGCGAGCACCATTTGGATTTTGTGCTCTTTTTAATGATTTTTCAGTTCTTTTATCCATTATTTCATTAAAATCAATAGCAGTTTTATCGGTTTTGGCATAAAAATAAATACTATCATGTTTTCTTGAAAACCATTTTTTACTTGCTCCACCGGTCTGGTAATGCCACACAATCTCATTCCTAAAATTCTGTCTCCCAAATATACAATCCATCATCAATTTCACAAAATGTCCTGCTGTTGGGTCGCAATGATAGTAAATTGAACCAGTATCTTTTAGAACTCTTTTCATTTGAATAACCCTTTGTGCCATATAGGTTATATATGCTTTCATTGACTTGTCGCTAACTTGGTCAATTATATCAATATATTCAGCCAAATTTGGATAGTCGTTTGCTATAATATCAAGTTGATACTCGTTGACATCTTGCCAAGTCCAAATATCCTTGAAGCTCGCACCCTGTGCGGAACTTCCAATTGCGGCGTTATATAGTCTCTTACTGTTAAATGGTGGGTCAAGATATATTAGATCGACAAGATTACTATTCAATCCTTGTAAAACATCCAAGTTGTCGTGAATGTAAAGTGTGTTTTTGAAGTTTTTGTTTTGTTCTTCGAGAGAGACGCTAGTCATAAATGGTGTTTTATTGAAAATAAAAAGATATTTATTTAGTTAAATGTAAAGAAGAAAAACAAATTTGAACACTATGTATTCGCTCGAAATGCAATTATCGAACGTAAAAAGTTATTATTTATAGACTTTTATAAAGTATGCTCTCACGTTATCTTATGTTTAGTACAATCGGATATTGGCTAGTATTTATCGGCATATTCTTGACGATAACTACGATGATAGGGTGTTCTAGATTTGGCAATATATATACTCGCATTCACGTATCGACGATAAACGACATGCTGGGAATTCCGATGGCGATATTAGGAACGGCCTTTTTGTTCTTAGATGTTGGCGATAAATTCACATTTGTTAAACTGATCTTTGCGACCATTATATGGTATATTGTCGCACCGGTTACGAACTATATAATCATAAAGATAACATACTTCTACAATGAGGTTGAGCAAATGGACGAAAATACTAGTGTAAACGATCAACAATTGTTGCAAAAATAGACGAGTTCTTATAGACAGATTCTTGTCCTTTCGAATCTACGAATTTACAAGTAAGTTTACGAATTTACAAAAAATTTACAGGTTATTTATAGATTGCTCGTTTTCGGTAGAGAAAATATTCTCAATATGAATAGTATTTGCACTATTTGTGAAACATATAAAGGCATCGTATCTTATACAATAATCTTTGTATTTATCGTAATTTTGACTTAAAAACTCATTCGCAGAATTATAAATTCTACTCCATTGTCGTTTTGTTATAACGTTTTCATAGTCATAAATTGCCTTACGTCTTTTAACCTCTACAAAAACGATCAGCTTGTTAGTAGCGTCCTCAACTATTAAATCTATCTCGCCATACTCAGATTTGAAGCGCTTTTTAACGAGAGAAAAATTCTTCTTTTGCATTTCTTGCAACGCTAATTCTTCGCCTTTTAGACCACTAAGATATCTTTCGATTCTGCGGTTTTTACAGTTTTTACAATCTCCTTTTACATTATTTTCTTTTCTTTTCGCCTCTTCTTTCTTCGTTTCTTCCTCTTTCTTCACTCTTTCTTTTTTCATTTTTTCTTTTTTCATCTTGAAAAGATTCGTTTTTAATCCTTTAAACCACTTATTTAAACTACTTAGTTTAATCGTCAAAGACGATGTCTTTGTTATAGCCAGCGTCTATAACATATTTTGAGAACTCTTTTTTTATATTCTCTAACTCTTGTTTTGTATCACTCTCACATCTCCCGACGAGTACATTTTGTGTATTACTTGCTCGTATCATCCACCATCCATTATTTGTATCAATTCTTATTCCATCTAGATCGTTAAATTTTCTTTTTTCTTTTTTCAGATTTGCAGATATTCTTTCTATGATTTTAAATTTATCATCTTCGTCTATCTCTAATTTCAAATCGTGCGTGCAAAACGTCGTTGGTATTTCGTCTACAAATTTTGACATTTTTTTGTTATTTTTTAGAATTATCGCAATCATTCTCAGACCTGCATAAATTGCATCGTCTATGCCTGTAAAATTATCAGAGAAAAATATATGTCCTGACGTCTCTCCGCCAAGCAACGCTCCTTCGTCGTCCATAACTTTACGTATATATGTATGTCCTATTTTTGACATTATTGCCTTACCGCCGGCTTGTTTTATCTCATCGTAAACAACCTTGCTTGCCTTAACTTCTGCAACGATTTTTGCATGCGGATGCTGTTCGAGAACATCTTTTGCTAAGATTAATAATATTTGATCACCGTAAAGTAATCTCCCCTTCTCGTCAATTACACCGATTCTATCACCATCTCCATCGAATCCGATACCTATATCATAATGATGTTTTACAACTTCTTTTGATAGAGTTGTCATATTTTTACTAACCGTTGGATCCGGATGATGATTTGGAAAATTACCATCTATTTCAGTAAAAATTGCATCAGCAAAAATATTGAAATCTTTTTTAAGCTTTTGACAAAGTTGTTTTACAATGAAACCTGATACTCCATTTCCACAATCAAACAAGACCTTTAATTTTTGTTTATTAGTTGACGTTTGCTCGCATGATTTACATTTTGATGATTTACATTTTGTATTTGCTTTCACATCAATACTCTGACTATTGCTAGTTTTTATATCACTTAGATATTCAATATTACATATATAATTTAAATACTCCTCGTCTATATTGATATTATCGCACTTCCCCTTTTTGCTTGCAATTTTTTGTTCTGTTGAAACTAATTTCGCCAAAAGCAAAATTTGCTTATCAAAAAATGGATGTCCTTTAAAATCGAACTTAAAGCCATTATATTCTTTTGGATTATGTGAAGCGGTTACAGCAACGCACGCTATTGCCTTTAGATGCTCCGCTGTAAAACATACCATAGGAGATGTTGCCGTTCCAATGTCGATGACGTTCACACCGGCATCTAATATACCACGTATCAACTCTTTATGCAACACTGGGGACGAAGTTCGACCGTCACGACCAACGACAATATTCAAAGAGTAGCCTTGATCTTTTTTAACACTACCTTTACAACCATTCTTCTCCTTCTTTTTTGTCTTTGTGTCTTTCTCGAACTCCTTTATCGCGTATTTTGCATATGCAAAACCGAAGAAATACGCATCGATGTCGTGTAAATCTTTGCCGTAAATCCCGCGAACATCATATTTACGCAGTATTGTTTTGTTAAATACGTGCTTCATAAATGCTCTGAAAACCAGATAACAGCGATGATTTTCTACGCACTCTCTCTTGAATCTTCTTTGTCTTCGACGTCGTCATCAACTAAATCATCATCGAAGTCTCCATCTGACTCATTGCTTTCGACAGATATCTTAGCTTCATGAGAAACTTTATAGTTAGAGTTCAAAACATCTATTATAGTCTTATTTGCTTCCTCAATTGTAACGCCTAATGCGATCGAGAACTCAGAAACAAGTCTATCAAGTGCCTTATCGAATAACACTCTCTCACCGTAAGACTTATTTACATCTTTCATGCCAGCAAATAGATCGCGAACAACCTCTGCTATAAATATAGCACTCCCGGAAAACAATTTTGCCTCATACTCTTGAATACGTTTAGTCCAAACACTCTTTGCGCTCTTAGCTGGTTTATTAAGAACCGTATTTAAAATTTTCCTAGCACCGTCTTTACTTATGATCGTCCTAATTCCCATGTCTTTCATCTTCTCCAATGGAATTGAAATTTTCATGTTATTACCTGCAAACTCCAAATCACAAAAGGTGAACTTTTCTCCAAGACATTCTTTCTTAGCTATTGAAGCAACGCGTGCTGGTCCATGAGATGGACAGTACAACATCATTCCCTCACGTAATTCAGTTTTAGAATCACTCAACTTAACCTCAACAGAAACCATAAAGCCTACACTATAAAAAGTAGAATACTTTTTTCATTGTCAAGATGTAATCTTACGATTTGTAAAAAATAGCGAAAATAGCAATCAGTAGCAATAACTTACTTCGATATCTTACTTTAACGACTTACTTCAACAATTCATACTCAAACAACTTCTCTTGAATATGTTTTTCATAGTATTCATTTAACTTTGTTTTCAATGTTTTAATATCTCCATTTAATTCTGGATAATGATAAATGTTTTTCTTACTTTTACCTATGCCTTCTTGATAAAAAGTATTTATTTCCTTATCAATTTGATATGTTCCATAAGTTAAAGTTTTATCATATTTTCCTCTATTTTTATAAAATTCTTTCAATTCTTCGTTTGTGTCTTCTGGCATTGCTTGAATTGTTGTTTTTGCTTTTTCAAGAATTGTATTAAATAGATTTAAAATGTCTTTATCGTCATTATTTAACAAATCTGCTTCTTCAAACAATTTCAATTGTTTTGTTGCTTCTGTGTCTCCATTTGTGTTATCAAAACAAAGTTCATTTCTGTAAAACCTACCATCTGTTCCTTGAAATGAACGACAATGATTTCTTTGTGAAAGACAAGTAAAAATCAAACAACTTTTCAAAAATTCTTTGTCTTCAATAAACTTGAAACCACCATCTGCTGTTGTGAAATAAACATCTCTCTCATACCACTCCTTTTGTGGATAAAGTTTGGCACAAAACATTGGGAGTTTTTCAATATAATTATCATATCTTAAATAAAATCCATTACCATTAAAAGTTATTTGTGATAATAAATGTAATGTTTTGCCATCCATACCATATCCATTAGCATCTAAATAACCAATAACATTTTTATTATAAATACTCTTTACTCTCTTTTTAACTCCTTCTTTTGCCAAATACCCATCTCCTCCCATATGTATATTTGTCTCAATATCATCAAACTTTCTTTTATCATAATAAACATCACTAAATCTTTTATAAACTTTTTTCACGACAACCTCACTTTCTTTTACAATTTCACCTTGATTTGTCTGTTCTTGTATATCCAAACCGTTTTCTTCTTTTAATTTTATATTCATTGCTGGTAAAATATATTCTTCTTTTTGTT
>CALCWF010000120.1 GCA_937906355.1 uncultured Rickettsiales bacterium | reverse complement strand
GCAGAAGTTCCAATGGTTCCAGGCTGTCAGGAGTTGATAACTAGCGTAGAACAGGCGAAAAAGGAGGCAAAGGTAGTAGGTTATCCGGTAATGTTTAAGGCCGTCGCAGGTGGCGGTGGTAAGGGCATTCGTATCGTCTACGACGAAAAAGATATAAAGGAGCAATTCGAAATGGCTAGATACGAAGGTAAGACTATATACAAAAACGACAGCATTTTGCTTGAAAAGTATATAGAAAATCCTCGACATATAGAGATACAGATTGTGGCAGATAAACATGGAAATGTTGTTTGTTTAGGCGAGAGAGAGTGTTCTATACAAAGATCTAATCAAAAGGTAATAGAAGAATGTCCGAGCCCATTTGTAGATCCGAAAACGAGACAAAAGATGTATGATTGTGCTGTTAAGCTTGTGAAGCAATGTAAGTATTACTCCGTTGGAACGCTTGAATTTGTTATGGATGACAATAAAAACTTCTATTTCATGGAAATGAATACTCGCTTACAGGTAGAGCATCCAGTTACAGAATATGTAACCGGACTCGACTTAGTTGAGCTTATGATTAATATAGAGAATGGCGAAAAATTGCCCTTTAAACAAAAAGATATTTCTATAAAGGGACATTCAATAGAATGTCGTATTTGTGCGGAAAATCCATCTAGAAATTTCATGCCATCGAACGGGAAGATACTGCACTATATAGAGCCAAATGAAAGTAGCGATGTGCGTATAGAAACCGGTATTCAGCTTGGCGACGAGATATCACCATACTACGACTCTATGATTGCGAAATTAATAACTTACGGTAATACTAGATACGAGGCTATTGAGGTCATGAAGCGTTCGTTGGGACAGTATGAAATAGATGGCGTCGAGACGAATATTGCCTTACTGGAATCGATAATAAGACAGGATGACTTTATTCGCGGAGATATCTCGACTCAATTTATTAAAAAGACTTATCCTCATGGATTTAATTCATTATCTTTGACGGACGATACAAAGAAAGTTTTTGTTATGGTTGCCGTTGCTTTATATACGCAGGAACAAAAGTTTGAGTTTTCTACGCACGTCACTAGTAATATACCACGTAACACAAGTATCACCGACCTGTATGTCAAGATAAACGAAGAGACGTATTTGGTTTCTATAATCGAATCTAGCGATGATTTTTTAGAAATTAGCTATAATAGTGAAAGAATGAAGATTAAGTTCAATTATCTACGAGGAATGAAAGTTTTCAGAGGAATTATGGATGGAAAATTTGATTTCTCTGTTCGCTTAAAACGAATAAATGGAGCTTATACGATGCAGTGTTCTGGCGTCAGTGTGGATGTTGAAGTTTTTGAGCCAAACGTTTTTGTTTTGACGAAATATATGCCGAAGAGTGCAGGTAGTAGTAGACCACAATTCTTACTTTCTCCTATAACAGGAAAAGTGTTAAAATTAAAAGCTAACAGCGGAGATGTCGTCTCGTTTGGACAATATCTATTGTCTATCGAGGCAATGAAGATGGAGAATAATATTTGTGCCGAATGTAATGGACGAGTCGCGAAGGTATTCTGTAATATAGGTGATAACGTTCACGCAGGAGATAAGTTGATAGAGTTCGATTATAAGGATATATCTAACGACTAATTTTGGTGTTTTACGCCAAATTTATCGCTATTCTGCTTGTTTTCTTTCGTCTGTTTCTTTATCAATTTGCGTTGTTTTATCTATTTTGTCTTATCTATTTTATAGTCTCTTGTTTTATTGTTGTTTTTTTGTTTTATTATCTTCCGTTTTGTCTATTCAAATACGTCCTTCAGATCATCCGGTAGTTCGTCGTCTGTCTCTGTGTTTTCGTCGAGTCCGCTGTATACGTTATCGTTGTTTGCTATATCCATGTTATTACTGTTGCTGTTATTTCTGTCCCTGTTGTCATTATCGTTGCCGGCGTCGCGTCTTGTATTTCTATCCATGGTGTTTGTTTGATAAGGATTATCGTGTTTATCGTATCCGCTAAATAGCATATGCTCTTTATCGAAGGACAGTAGGATCGTGCCTACGGGACCGTTTCTATTTTTTGCTACAATTATTTCCGCTATGTTCTTAACGTTTTCATATTTTTTTAGCCATTGTTTGTAGTTATCTTTCTGCGTCTTGTCATCCTCGTCTGTTATCTTCGGCTCGCTTCGTGATAGATAGTATTCTTCACGATATAGTAACATAACTATGTCTGCATCTTGTTCTATTGTTCCACTTTCTCGAAGATCTGATAGTTGAGGTCTTTTGTCTTTTCTATCGGCACCCTCGACGGCACGTGAGAGCTGTGAGAGTGCGATTACTGGTATTTCGAGTTCTTTTGCTATTGCTTTCAGTGTGCCGGTGATTTCTGCTAATTCTAGAACGCGATTTCCACCATAGTTTTTTGAAGTTCTAAGAAGCTGTAAATAGTCAACTATAATAGCACATACGTTGTAACGATTTTTTATATATCTGGCACGTGAACGAAGAATTGATATACTTAGTGCCGGTGTATCATCTATATACAACGGCAGATTGTTAACGTCTTGCATACTTTGATATATTTTGTTCCATTCTGCGTCGCTTATTTTCTTATTTGCTTCGACGGTAGTTCCGAGTTCGTCTTTCACGTCATATCTTCCTGTATGAATCGTCTTAGTGCTAAACTTGCTATCCATTGATACTATTCTTGCGGCTAATTGTTCTCCCGTCATTTCAAGAGAAAATATGGCGATACTCGGTATTTTTTTATTATTGTCATTATCTTCGTCGACCGCACAACTTGCGTCATCGTCATTTTCTGCGTCATTGTCGATATTTTTATCATTTTTCTTATTTTTGTCTTTACTCTTTTTATTCTTATCTGTTATGCTCTCGTTTACAACGCCTTCCTCTTTTGCGATTATTTCAGCTACATTTTTAGCGATTGTAGTTGCGAGAGCCGTTTTACCCATTGATGGTCTTGCCGCTATTATTATCAAATCACCTTTTTGCAGACCACCGGTATAGTTATCCATATCCGTTAGTCCAGTTCGAATACCGAGTATCGATTTATCGCTTTTACGTGCCTTTTGCAGTTTTTTCGCTAGCACTTCAGTATATTTATTGAGTTTTGCGTAATTTTCTTGTGAATTTTTGTCATTAGCTATATCAAAGAGTTGCTTTTCTAATTGTGCAACTTGCTCGTCTATATCGAGTATAGACGAGTTATTGATTATATTGTGGATTTCCTTGTTATATGTGCTTAATTGTCTTTTTAGCGAGAGGAGATTCAAGATTTTTGTCATTTCGTGCGGAGTAAGGCTCGTGATCAGTCCCCATGTAATTATATCAGATATATATGATTTCAATTCTTTGCCTTTAAATTGCAGACTATTGTCGTCATCTGATAGGCTATAATATAAGGTTTGTTCGTCTGCTTGTTTATTGCTTTGTAAAAGAGACTTTATTGTTATGAATATCTTTTTATTAATATCGAAGTAAAAGCTACTTTCCGTTAGTTCTAATTCGATTTTTTGTAATACTTTATTCTCTATAAGAATTACTCCGAGCAATTGCTTCTCAATCTCTTCGTCAAATAATTGCACCTGTTCTTCTTTTTGGATTCGCTCTGTCATCTTTGTAGAGAGATGAGAGATAATTCTAATTTGCAATTTTAATGTTTATTATTTATACTATTTCCAGTATATCGTCGTTCCCGACGACATATCTAAGATCTACCATTTCATTATTATCGTTGTTTATAGTTTTATTCATATTATCTATTTCTTCGTTGAGGTGTTTTGTCGTTGGTTCCCATGCCTTAACAGGTAGTACAGTTTTAAAAGGAGGAAAAGGAGTCCATATTTTATATTTCAGTTTATTACTCACAGTTCCATCTTTAAGAACGACTTGTATCTTGTCGTTACTATTTTTTATCATCAAGTGATTTTCATACAAAAACATGAATTTACATTTTTTGTGATCGTCATCTTCGTAAAAATTTATTCCATATACGTCTTTACTGCAAATAGTCTGTTTTTCGCCGAATTTCTTTATCATTGCTACTAATATAGGGATATACTTTTGCATTTTTTCCTTTGAGCCGGGTGCAATGATCTCGTCTTTTTTGATTTTGTCGAGTCTCAGTGGACCTTTATATTCTTGTTCGTCGATATTTTCGACATACGTAAAGACTTTCTTGCCGTCCGTTGTTGTATCATATGACGCGATTATTCGTTTGTCGCTTTGATTTTTGTATAACTCTATATTTTGCATTTTTTCCGGCAGAATATTTTTTAAATCGTATCCATCTGCTCTTAATTCGACTATATCGTTCCAAAGCTCGCTTCTTCTTTGTTTTTCCGTTGATCCATTGGCAAATATAGCGTTACTATTGAATCCCGATGTTATATCTATTCCATTCCATATATATAATTTGTTATCTATTGTTTTTGTGAATTTATGTCTAGTAGCTATCGATCCTATTGATTTTAGCTTTTTGTCGATCTCGGTTTGTTCGTTGGCGTTCGTATTCGGCATTGGGTTCATTTTGTTATTTCTATCTGCGTCGTTATCGAACGGAACGCATAATGGATTATTATAATGGCAGAGCTTGCCTTGTTGCTCTTTATCTACTACTTCGTTATGTTTTTTTAAGCCGATTTCTTTAAAAGAAAGAAGATCACCAGATTCAAAGTCGAATGCTGTAAATTTATCTCCAGTTTTATTTCCAATGACAAGAGCGTCACTTTTTTTATCGTAATTAATCGCAATATCTTTAAGTTGCGGAGGTCGACCGGTTACGTTACCGGTAAGTTGATTTATTGGATGTGAAAGAAATTTTATTCCATTAGTTCTCGTGTCGTCCATCTCTCCTGAATTGAACGTTTTAAGGAATTCTTGTGCGTAAATTTTGGCAAATTGATTAGCTTTGTCGGCGTCTCCATCATTGTATTTGAAGTATATATTATTATTTTTTATATCGACATAATTCGAGTCATTGCTGTTTATTTTTTGTGTAACGAAGTCTCGATTATGATTACCGATGAGAGCAAATTCATTTTCAGGTAATATTTTTAATTGACCATCGGATTGAATGAAGCAAAAATCTCCTTTCTTGTCAACCCAGTAATCTTTTATATTTGTCGGATTTTCGGCTTCCGTTACTTTAAAATCTTTATTAAAGTGGTGACCACGTGGCATTATGCCGTTTTGTAGTAGTTCTTTCTTATTTTGATTAAATTGTTCTTGCGTCACAATATTGTGCGAAACAGAAAAGTTTTTATCTTGAAGTTGCAGTCTATAATGTTCGTCGGATATTTTGACTATTTTCATGACTATCCCGTAATCGTTTTTATCAAGCCAATATTCTTCCGGTGTGGCACCATTGATTTTGTCAGTGATATTTTTAAGTCCTTTTTTTTTAAATATACCTTTTATTTGTTCTTCTGTGAGACTGTAACTGTTTATTGAAAAATGCGTTAGATTTTTTGATATTACAACTATTTGCTGATTGTCGTCATTAGAAACGGCTACTATATCTCCAATGGATAAACGGCGACCGTTCACTATTAAATGAAGAAATTTACTATTTTTATCTATAACTTCATACTTATTAGCACTATTAATGGTATTTCGAATAAAGTTTTCCGCACTAAGGGGTTCTTCCATTGCCATAGTTTCTTTGTTTATCGAAACGTAAGGAAGACCTTCTGTCTCGATTAACAGTTTATCTTTAATGTTTTGTTCCATTTTTGGATCATTGCAATCGATTATAAAATATTGCGGATCATTTGCCGGATAGATTGTTGTGCCACGTGACAGTTCGATTGAACCATTTATAGTCAATGGTTGCGTTAAATGGGCGTCTTTGTCGACTTCTATACTTGCGAGTTTTTTTTGGTTTGCTTCTTTTTGTTCGCTTTCGTTTTTTTGTTTCTTGGCGTTGGCGAACGATTTATAGCTATTCGAAAGTGCATCATCATTTGGTTCACTCCCGGGAACATACAAATCTTTATTTTTTTCTTTATAACGTTCTTTAATTAGTTTCATGTTATTCTCGTGTTCTATTTTTGCTATTCCTAGTTGTTCGCTTTTTGGTAGTTTACTAAAATCATCCGCATCTTCTTGCGAGTCACTTCCGTTGGATTTGCTACTTATTGGATGTTGTTTTGCGACACTCGCATTGATCTTTTTCTTCGCATTCTCTATTTCTTTATCTTTTTTACCTTTTAATTCTATAAATCGCTTTTTATCTGCCTCCTTGGCTGTGCCAAAGTTCGCAATAAATATCACTATCACGATGGCTGTGAGAATTGCTGTCACTACCAGTGTAAACCACGGTTGCTTTACTATTTCTATGATCTTATCAATTACTTTTTCACTCATAGTACGAGACTATGATAGCATAAAAACAAAAATATGCAATATTTAACTTAAAATTATCGATTCTCACGTGTAATTTTACTAGAAAATAAATATAGATTGTCTCTATATATATAGTGCCTCGTTTTTGAGTAATATTATATCGTTTATATTATTTATGTAAATTGCATTAATAGACTATCATTTGAGTCTAATACGACGAACTGTTATTGCGATGAAACGGTGGCGTCGTCTAAACGATAATGGATTATCAAATTTGATTGCAAATTAACAAATTAATATAGCATGTGTTATGTGCCCTTACGACGCAGATTGATAAACATCATATTGGCAATATTTCTTACGACGCAGTTGTCGGGTTGCGGAGGTAGTGGTTGCGAGTATCCAGATGAAACTGCGGAAGGTGGCATATGGGAGGTTACGCAGGTATCGACCGTCAGACCGATAAATCGTGGCGTGATTGCACAGGAGAATCAGTTTGGTAGTTATACGTTATCTAAAGGAGTGACGGAAACACGTGCGAAGGAGAATTTGTGGACTCCGATGAGAACGACGAGCGGAGATGACGCGATTGTCGAAGCCGGCAATAAGATGAAAATCAACGTATCTGATTCTATTATACTATCTGGTTATCAGCAGACTATTAATGTCACGCTGGATAACTGGATACCATTTGGTAGCTCATTTGTCACAATTCCGGATGGACAATATAAAGATATATCATTTTCCGATAGAAGCCCCTCGGTAATTGTCGCTAAACAGATATACGAACAGAACGGTCGAATGGCATTATCTTATATATATACTGTCAAAGATGATAATGGCGCCGATCATTCGATAGCTTATCCTACCGCGAGTGGTAGTAGCGAATACGTTGTGCCAAATAGTAGCTGTAAACCATCTCTTTTGACGGGAAGTGAGAGTATAAATTATGGTTTTCTTATTCCGGAGAAGATTATTTTTGATAAATTTCCAGTCTCTGACGCATGGACTGATAACATAAAAGACATAAAGGTTGTTGTAAATGTCGATGATAACAATCTAACATGCTCGATCAAGCAGACAGACGTATTATGGTATGTATGTAGTTTTGATTATGACGGTAAGAAATACGAGTATCGTAGGCGAGTAACGCCACTATATGACGGCAAATATCCAGCATTCGAAGAACAGGTTAATTCATTAGATAATGATATTGAATATGAGGATACAGGAGACACAGAACCCGTTAGTTGCGATGGTCTTAAAGGAGAGGAGCTTATTAAGTGTTATGAGAAGATTTCGGAAGCGATTTCGTCCGGCGTCGGTGGTACGAAGATAAAAAAAAGCTCAAAGCCGTTGCACTATTTGATGTGTATTCGTGGCGGTGATGATAGTGGTTATAAGGCAGATACGTGTTCTAACTTCTACTCGGATGGTTCGGAAGATAAGGATGATTCGGAGGATAAAAAAATACAATACAATCATATCGTATATTCAAATGGCAAGAGTCCAATTAGAGTCTATTTCAAGAGTTTCGATCAAGTTTATGGTTCCGGTTATAACAGAAAGACATATAGTTATAATAATTGTTTTCAAAATCCTATTGAGTTCTATATTGGAGACGACAAAGGAGACGATTATTCTAAGTATAAGAATAGATTCTTGTCGTCTATCAATAGTATTACATGTAGCGATGGCAAAACAATAAATATTCAAAGTAATTGCAGAATTGTTCCGAGTAGGGTTAAGTATAGATTACATAATATTAAAATTGGAACCATCGATTGGATGACGGGGGAGGGAACCGATAAAGAAAAGCAATTTTGTTCCAGAGATTGTATAGATCTATGTACTACTTATTTTAAGGTCTTTGATTGCCCAGGTTGCACTTGTGGCGGTCAACCGTGTAACGATAGTGCGAGTCATTTTTATAGATACGTTCCTGTCAATAACTCCAGAACTGGTAGTTTCCCGCAAACAGATATCGTCGCTTGTTCTTGCACTAATATGAACCATACGTTCGAAGCGATAGGTAGAAACAATGAAAATTTGAGAGCGAAGATTGCGAGTATTTGTAGAAAGAACGACGGTTGGCATGGATTATACGCATCTGCCGTAACGGACGAAAATGATAGCAATATAATCAACTATAATCTTTCGGAAAATATAGATAAATTCACGATGGTTAAACTTTTGAAATATTATGATACGAATTTCACGATGTATAATGTACCAAATAAAGCAACGAAGAAATATCCACATGGAAGTGATTCAAGTGGTAGAACAGGCGATATATACATATCTTATAATATTTGCTCACCGTACGCAAAGGTTATGGGTTATTGCACGGAAGACAATCTATACAATTCTGTTTCATACGACGAGACTGCTTCTTCATGTATATATACACCGATGCCGTTATACGACGATGCCGGAAAGCAAACGACGATCATTCCTACGGCAGAGCAAGATACGATTTTCACTGTAAAAGGGCAAGACACCTCCGGTACCGCGTATAATAAATGCATGACAACGACATACGAGGAACAATGTAAGGATGGTATGTCTATTTGTTCTTCAATGGGGTATTTTTTCTACGATGGGAATCTTGATTTCAAGAACAACGAAAGATGTCCGAAGGATTGCCAGATTATTAACTACGTAGATACAGATCCGAGTGGTTCCACCGGCGTAGACGTTGAAGTCGAGAATCCAAATACAGTATCATGGATAGATTATAGTAATAGCGCGAGACAGAAGGCGTATGCTCGTAAAGGTGCCGAATATAACGATGCTAATAATACGTTATATTACGCTCTAAATGACGATGAGTCTGATATATATACTGACGATAATTACGTTGCTCTTGAAAAAGGTTTATTGCCGATTGCTGGTAATGAAATAGTCGAGATTGAATGCACGGACGATGTTATACCCGATATAGATAAATTTGAGAACATTTCTTCTTTTTCGCAGGCACCTGATCTATCTTCAATCAAGGATAAGTTGAGCGACGAACAGCTTGCGGAACTAGAAAAGTATTTCATTGATAGCAACTGTCGTGCCAACGGTTCGTATCGAGAATATATAACTTCCGGCGAAGTACGCTTTGTTGAAAATAAGAATGGTATAATACCCATTCAATGGTCGAAGGCGTCCATTAAGACTGGTAAACCCGTTCCGATCACTGTGACAACTACATATCCTATAAAAGTTAAGTCGATTAATTGCGTAGACGAGACAAAGAGCGACTGCTATATAGAACTGAACGGTGGTAATGGACTTGTTATGTATATAATGCCAAACGAGGACGATAATAGCGGTGGCGGAGATTACTCTGATCCTGATATGTGGCAATGTAATACAGGACCTTCCGGCTCGTATGGTATATATCGACCTTATTTATATAAAAGCATCGCCGATGATATGAATAATCGCAGAAAAATCGATACGAATAGTAAGTTATGGTGGAATTGCGATAATGAGACGCCTATGTGGTTTTCTGGATACGATTTTCTTAATACAAAAACAGGGCAACCGATTAACTTTCATATATATAACGTAAACAAACTAAAATTCTTTATGCCAAATTTTGAGAAACCAGACGAAGACGAAGGTTCTGTCGCAAAAGTTGGTTGTAACGCAGATGGTTTACCGACGACGATGACGATAGGAGAAAACGTTATCAAACACTCTCAGATGAGTGGAATAGTTTACGATGAATTCAGTGGTGCTTCATATAAATATACGTTAAACGGCGAGACGAAGATAATTGGGATTTATGACACGACTATAACGAACAAAACGTATGAAAAATACATGCCGAAGGTTATTGTTGTCGACTTAGAAGATATTGGTTTAAAAGGCGTAACAATATCGAATGATAAGAATAATTTGACCAGGGTTTGCACCGACAGCGAATGCTCGGATGGTAAGCGATACTACTCGTTTACATACGAGACTAAAAAATACAAAATTGAGATAGAAAGCGATAAGGTGCAATTTGCTTCGTGCTACGCAGAAAACGAAGAACCAGAGGGAGAAGGAACGATAGAGCCGGGTGCCGGCGAATATTCGGTGCTAACTGATATTAAGTTATCTGATAACACTAAGTATTATTCATATAACGGCGAAAATCAGCAAATTTTCACGAGATACGGACCGTTTACCGGTTTTGCAGAAAATCAAACGGGTATATTGCTACCAGCGATCTATCAAACGCAACACGTATGTAGGAGTAGTAGTGAGTTTATATACGACGAACAACCGAGCGACAAGAATAAAGATATTCGATTGTTTATGGGGTATCCAGACACGAATACTCCTAGAAAAAATCTCGATAAAGCATGGAGAATCGAGTTTAGTTCCCCGGATTTAGAGGAGACGATAACTAACGACAATGATCCGATGACCGGCACTAATGCGAGATGTGTCAATAAAACAAGTATTTCAATGTGTGGAACGGAAGATGAACCTGATGTTATGATAGTAGATTTAAGTAAAACAGAACAGGCAGTTAGCGATAAGAGTATCACAGGAACTGTTTTTTTGTATAAGGTTGACAATTTACTTGATTTAGATAGTAAAAACTATTATTCTGTATCTTGCTCTGAACTTGGCTGGGTCAATAAGAAGTTATACTACGACGATGATTCGATACAGTTCCTATGCGACGGTATTCAGAATTGCACGAGTAGCGAGATACCAGTTATTGTTTTAACGGTGGATGGGAAAAGTTATAAGCTATCTAATAGCACCGATGACGATCCTACAATAACGCTAGCGACTATATCGACAAGACAAACATTGAGACTTTATTCCTTCGAATACGACAATAAAGCGTATACGATTAGTGCTGATAATATTAGCTTACGAGATACAATCTGCTACACAGGGGATTTGGTATGTAAAACGTATCTACAAAGTAGTATATCTAATGCAACAAATATGCGTAAGTCGTCAGACCGGTCAACGACGACAGTTTATTCGCTCGGAAGATTTCCGTATATGCTATCGTGCGGTGGAAAAAACGAGCAACCTTACTATCGTTTTCCGTACTCTTTTCAAGACAAGAACGAGAGCGAATTGAACGATACAGATCTTTATAGTGATGTCAAAAACAAATACAAGGTATCTGATTCATCTGTGGACGACGCTGGTATTATTATGCAGTCTGGAATAGCTAGCTTTATTACGAACTCGAAATTTGCGAGATGCGTGCCTTCTTGGTTGACGCCGTCTTGGATGATTTTAAAGCAACCAAATGATCCATCGTCCTTTAATACCGGATTCTCTGCTATAAGTGGAACATATATAGCACCGTACGGAGCGAGTTGGTCGAAAGAAGAGATTAAGGATAAATACAAAATGACGTCAGTGTGGCAAAAATATGGAGGTATAATTAATAACAGTATCATGGAGCAGACTTGCGAAACGAAAAGTAGTAATATCGGTTCTAGGGTTCCCGTGTATTGTAAGCCGAAAAACGTCTCGTCTTTCAGTCCGGAGTTTAAAACCGTATATGATAAACAGTTCATTTTCGTCAAAAGTCTTGTAAACGATGTAATAAATACGTCTGACGACGAGTGCCGTATATATGCCGATAAAAGTAAATTATATTCTGCGTTATTAAAGATGAACGATCCTTTTGGGACGTTATTTCCGTCAAAGGTTATAGAATCGATAGGTCTCGATAAGAATGTCGGAAATTCAACTAAGTCTGGTGGTGGCGGTGATACTTCTAAGGTGCAAGAAGGTGTGACGGTTAATGGCGACGGCTCACATAGAGCTGAGTTTTTCAAGAAATCAGAATTATATAGAAATTTTGTTGGGGCTGGGATATTACATCCAGAGTGGCATATTGTACAGGATGCAGATGGAAAAGCGAAAATTTTCAACTACGGCGAGGATATTTCTTTCTCTACGTCTGGAAACTACTACTCTGCTGGTAATTTGTCGCACAAGACACAAGCATATTGTGCTATAAAAGGCACAGCGTCTCAGATAGGTAGAGATGCACTGTTTGATACAACAATAGTTCTTGCGTCCGGTGCGACAATTACAATTGCTTATGGTATTAAAACGATATCTGCTGGTATAGCAGAGTGTGCTATGCCATTTGTCGGTATATTTTGTTTTATTACAATCGGTGCTGGAATCGCGACGGTGACAGCGGGACTGGCAACGCTGTTTGGTGTATGTCCGGGGCTAGTGTATGCTGCATTAGCGGTATCAAATAACGCAAATGGTGGTGCTGAAACGAAGGGAAAAATGACAAGTCTGAGTAGACCGTTATACGCTAAGAAAGATTGCGGTGTCGCGACAGCATTCCGCGTCGTGCCAGTTCCACCTTTTGCCTGCCTGAGTGGCTATGAGCTAAAATGCTCTAACGATAGGATAAATAAATTTGTCGATACTTTACCAAAGGCAGATAGAGAAAATGAATTATTAAGGAAATGTGTAAGCGAAGAACAAACAGTATTTCAGACACAACCAATTCCGATTGGAAGATGCTATAAACGACAATACGATATTGTCTCCGGTGAGACAAGTGGCAACGAAGAGACGATGAGATATAGAGATTTATCTTACAAATATCTGAATACACTGATCCCTATAACTACGGAATCTGTCGTATGGAGTGCGAACGAGAATGTTTACGAGTCTCAGTGCGGTCTATGCGTGAAATCGAATTCTATATACTCGTATAATGGAGTTAGTTTTACCACGGAGGCAGTTAGCGAGATGCCGAAGACGATCAGAACGTCGGAGCATTGTTTACGCTACAAGGATAATGAAGGTGCTTCTTATAGATGGGTTACGAATATCGCCAAACTGACACACTTCGATAACTATACAGTGAAGGTTCAAAATGATATAAAGAATAATGTAGTTGATAGATTTGTAGAAAAGCTAAGAGATTGTGATCAGAGTAGTTCGTATACACCTGATCCGTCGAGTTCTATAAGCACAGAGAAGATAAGGAGTGCGTTTATGAAAGAGGGCGTTAGAGATAGAGCGAGTTGTGTATCTTCTTTGATATCGTTGTATACGTTATACGTCTCTGATTCTGAAACGACGTCAGAGTGTGCTACTATAATAAATAATTCGTCAGAAACGATAGCGAATGCCGTATGTGCCGAGATGAGGAGTAAGATTGAAGCTACGGACGGCACTGAGTATAGTAGATATATGTTTAAACAAAACGGCACTTCTGGTGTGTGCGGAGACGATAAAAATGTTAGAAAAACGAGCGACAAGAGCGGTCTATACTCTTTGACGCGGATAGACAACGAAGATATTGTATCTAAATACGGTTATGGTGAGCTAACCGACGGAAATATATATAGTTCGACAGATCCCGTTAGTTTCACTGTAACACTACCTAATAAAATAAGAGGAAAAACGTATAATACGGCAAGAATTGGTTTTGCCTTTGCCGGTGTCGATAATACCGATCTGAAACAATTATATAAGGACTACCGTGTCAAGAATTCTGATGATTTAAAACGTGGCTATCTTGTCACCATTGGCAATGGAATGCTAGTTTCGAAGGGTAAGTATTTATACTATTATATTCAACCATTGAACGATGCTGGTCGACCGGATCCGAACTATGAGCCTAATACGATATTCTCACCAAGTAAGACTAATCTAACGACACAAGAAATAATAGATAGTCCGATGGTGTATTCGTTTAAAGAAGCAGACGCAGATGATAACGGCAGTGCTATGATAACTACAAATAGAACCGGAAAGATATGGTTCGCTGTGCTCGATCCACCGAATAGCTTAGACGGAGATACAGATGGTCAAGTTATTGAGTTTGTAAATGATAATACTGACGGATTACAACAAACGACTGATAGTAATTATCTTTCATCTAACAGCGGATATTATCAGGTATCAGCTAAGATTCAAACCGAGAATGATGATTTGATTAGCGATATGCTTAAGACTACCGGCAATGAGGACGATGGATATTCAGCTCATACGCTATTTTCTAAGTTCATAATTAAGCCGATTAAAACTATTTTCATGGGAGAGTATAAATGCAAAAGATGTTTAATTAAAGATCCGACGAAATGCGAAGAAAAGACCGCCGAGTATAGTGATTTGTCTGATAGTAATTTCTATAATGCGGATGGCTATAAGCAAAAGTGCGATTATTTGTGGGAAAGCGGTATCATAGGACAACTTGCGATGACTATTTTGAAGACGCATTTAATTTATATATTTTGGTTTATATTTACTGTAGTCGTAACCTTTTATTATGGTTTCCAATTCTTAATGGGAATGCAAAGTGAGAAATTTGATTTCAAATTTATGAAGAAATATTTGTGGCAGTATGCCCTCATAATGGCG
This sequence comes from uncultured Rickettsiales bacterium, assembly GCA_937906355.1. Lineage (GTDB taxonomy): Bacteria > Pseudomonadota > Alphaproteobacteria > Rickettsiales > Deianiraeaceae > UBA4311. The sequence continues at coordinate 3,513 of CALCWF010000120.1, read as the reverse complement.
TTTGTCAATCCGTATTCTTGGTCGTTGTATCTGCAACTTTTTGTCAAGCCGGCGTTTAGTCTTGCCGAGGGGCTGTCTGCTTATGTAGCGAGTAATTTTTCGTCTAGCACTTACAACGATCTGAGTCCGTCTGGTTTTATAACGGCGGTGTTCGGTCCGGTCGATGATATATTTAGATTTTGGATAAATACAACAACCGTAAAGAAGATCATAGCTATACTATTCTCATCTTGGACTGGCTGGATAGCGGTCGTGTTACTATTGATTTGTTTTGTATTTTTTGTTATATCAGTGTTAGAAGCATGTGCCTTATATGTTGTCATTTTGATAAAAATGTCGTTATATCTATCTATTGGTCCGATAGTGTTTTTGATGCTTATACACTCGAAGACAGCCGGAAAGTTCACGGAGTGGTGGAAGAGTATTGCTGGTCTTATCGCAGAACAAGTGACGATGTTTACTGCGATAGCCGTTTTTAGCACTATATACTATCATATCCTAAAAGGTAGTATGAACTTTATCTATTGCTGGGAACCAGTATTGAAGATACCAATTCTAGATATAACGCTATTCTCTGCGTGGAGAATAGCCGGTTCGTTGCCGGCTCACATGGCTGAACTAATGGGTAGCTCAGGGGATCTATCGTCGACCAATAATAGCGGTTTTAACGTCATAACTGGACTCGTTTTATTCATAATCACGTGTTTGATGTCTAAATTTGTCAACAAGGCTTCGACGTTTGGCGCTAAGTTGTTCGGTCAAAGTAGCTCTATGCCAGAAGAAATCAAGAAAGTTATGGGAGCCATAAAAGGTGCGGTCAAGGATGCCGGTAAAACCGCCGCTACTGCACCGTATAAATATGGTGCCGGAAAGATCGCCGGAAAGATGAAAGATATTGTTAAGGCGAAGCGTAGTGGCGTTTAGTAGATTATCTATTGTATATTGAAAATTATTCGTGTGAGTTTTTAGTTCTACTATATAAATATCTATGAAAAAGACGGCAATAGAGATGCTAAGGGAGATAAGAGTCTTACTACTAGTATATCTAGTGGCTGTAATAGCACTATTCGTTTCATGTTTTTTACATAGACAGCACATCTATGAAATAATAAAAAAACCACTCACTATTGCCAGTGAGACGAATATTTTCGAACAGTATACGTTCATATATACGACTATATGGGAAAGCTTTGCGACTGATATAACGCTTAGTCTTTATACTTCTTTATTTTTGTCTCTTCCGATATTATTTGGTTGCGTATATCGCTTCATTTCAAAAAGTCTATATCCCAACGAGAAACTGATGGCGAAAATACTATTTCTATCTTCCACGATACTATCTTATATCGCCGTTGCTGTAACGTATTTTTTTATTCTACCAAGAGCTATCAATTTTTTTATAACAGATACTGGCACATATGTAAAACCAATGCTTAAAATAAGTGAGTACGTCTCGACCTTCTTTCATCTAATGTTAGGTGTTGCAATTGTATTTCACGTTCCACTTATATTGATAAGTCTTGCTAAGTTGAAGGTTCTCCCGAAAAAAGCTCTCTCGAAGAATAGGAGAGTCGCGATAATAGCTATTTTCATAGTCTCTGCTTTGTTAACTCCGCCAGACGTTATAAGCCAGATAATTTGTGCAGTCGTGCTGATAGTGATTTACGAGATAACGAATTTTTTAATCAAAAAAATCTGCTAGTTCCGTTATCGGCGTGAGAGTAGAGTGCAATGTTATTAATAAACGTTAGATCTCTTCTAATTTTTAACATAATATTTACAGCACTTTTAAATAATCAATATTATATAGAAATGTTGATATAATAAACAAAAGTGCGAGTTTTAGAGGATAGTGAACTTATAATTAGTTCATTTTAACTTGTTTATTTTGATAAAATTTATAAATAAAATAAATAAATCCAATTAAAACACATATAGATAATATTGTATGCCATTCTTTGTAACTTTCCATCAAATCTAACAATTTAGCTATTATACAATCTTCTTTTATCATAATACTTATTTCATTTTCATATTTTGTTATTTTAAAGTTCATCCATAATATCACTATTGGTATGGCTTTTGTTGCTGTTTTTACAAAAAAATTTACAGTATTATTTAATGCTTTTCCAAAAATTGCACATAGTTTATATCTGTTTTCATATAAAATAATTTTTCTATTTGTTTCCTCTATCTTAAAATCTTGTTTTTCTAATGAATGTTGTTTTTCTTGCCACTCTTTTTTTGGTGTGAATTTTGGTTGATCCGTCATATTTCATTAAAAAACTCCTCCAACAACTTAAAATCTATTTGTTGTTTTCCAGTATAAAATGTTTCATTCCAAGGCTTTTCTCTGTGTGATACTTCAACGAGAGTCCCTGTGCTGTATTCTTTTGTGAAATTATAAAAACCATCTAAAAAGGCTCTATCATCCTTACCAATTTTTAACTTTGCATCATCAATTTCATCTTCTGATATGATTATATCACCGCCATCAAATATTTTGTATTCATCGTAAACTTTTCTAACAACCGGTCCATACTTCCATGCTTCTATATTGTCGTTAAATAAATATTTTTTATAGTTATTCCAATAATATCCCCAAGCATAATATAATAATTTTTGCAACCTTAAATTTGTAATAGGTTTGCCATCTCTTTGTGCTAATCCAATTAAATATTTAGCAATATCAAGAGCAGAAGGCGTATTAGCTTCACAAGAAGTTTGATTTTGTCCTTGATTATCCTGTGTGTTTTTTTCTTTTGAGTCGACCATATCACACAATATAATTGACACAACTAAGTTGTGTGGAAGCCAAATTATTTTTTATTGTCAAATAAAAAAAGATAAGTTTCGCACTATGATTAAAATAATTACTTGACACTTAAAAAAAATTTTTGTATATATTGGCGTATGTTAGGTTTAGTGAGTTTGAAATCGCTGTTTTATAGCCACGGTACGTGGGGCGGTATTTCACTGCCTAATAATCATCGTTTGTATCGGCGTCATCGTCGTCGTATTATATAAGATGTAGCAATTGTGAGGATTGTCTACGTCAAAAACCCATCAAATAATTTCAAGTGTTAGTTTTGGAAGTTTTTGTTGCCGTCTTTGTTTCGACAATTTAAATTGTTCCCATTTTTGAAATTTATTTGCTTCTCTCACATTTTTTCAAAGGTTGCCATTTTTTGTTAGTTTTATTAGTTTATTTTATGACTAAGTGTTGTGATTGTTTTTGTGTTAGTAGCATGAGTTCGTCCAACAAAGACGATATGTTGAATGATGTGTTGTTTTGTTGCGAGGCTTGGAAGAAGTTTGCATTTATGCAATTTGGCTCGTTCGTGAACGCGTTGAAGAGCCTTTCGGGTCAAGGATGTGTGTGCTTCAACTTCCGTAAGTATTTGGCTTGTTCGAAGAAGATTACTTGGTTTATTTATCATTGTCAACGTATTAAAGACGCGGTAGTGCATAAAAACTGTCGCGTCGATGACTGATTGTATAGACTGTTGATTG
>CALCWF010000119.1 GCA_937906355.1 uncultured Rickettsiales bacterium | reverse complement strand
GTCTAAGAAATACTTCAAACTGAAAGGTAGTAAACACAGTGCGGATACTATACACTTTAATGTTATAAGTTCGTATAATTCGATATTTAATGCTGTGCGATAATATTTGATTGATACGCTTTGCAGAGTATTGCCGAGACTACCAACTAGACATATAAGGCACGCTAATAAAAATTTCTCTTTCTCGACTATTCTTAGTTTCATTGCTCTAAATTAGACGCTATGCGTGATGTAAAAATAAATGTAAATTGCAATGTAAATTGCAATAAATAAGCAAGAAGATAAGAGATGAGAATAAGAGAAATCACTTCAATAACTCATAGTCAAATAGCTTATCTTGAATTTGATTTGCATAGTATTCTTTTAACGCAACTTTTAGTTCCTTGATATAATTCATTAGATTGCTATTATCATATTTTATATCCTCGCTTCCTTCTGTTATTTCTTGCTCCGTTGAACCGTAATAATAATCTTTATCGTCGTCTTCAAATTTTAATGTTTGCTCTTTTTTCTTACTTTTCTTTTTATTTGTTAGTTCTTCTTCTATTTGGTATAAACCATATTTTTCAATATCTTGTTTTAATCTCTTTGCTTCATTTAATACAAGTTTCCATTTTTCAATAAGTTTTTTATCTTCCTCATCAAGTTCAAATTTTTCTAACTCTTTATCGCTCAATGTATCTTGTAATAAACACAATTCATTATAATACATTCTACCATCTGTGCCTTTGAAAGTTCTGCAATGATTTCTTTGAGATAGACAAGTAAAAATTAGACACTTTTTCAAAAACTCTTTGTCTTCCGTATATCTTTCTCCTCCGTCCGCCGTCGTGAAATAAACGTCTTTTTCATACCACTTCTCTTGTGGATAAAGTTTTGCACAAAAGAGGGGGAGTTTGAGGACGAAGTTATCGTTTCGTAAGTAAAATCCGCCTCTTGCTTTAATATAAAAAAATCTTGTTAAGAGATTTACATTTTTTGGGTCTATAGCAAATGAGCCTGTAAATAAATAACCTATTATATTTTCATTATATATAGTGCTATTTTTATCATCAACTTCTATTTCATAACCATTTGGAGCACAAGAAATCTTATTTTTAATATCATTATCAAAACTTCTTATATCATATAAAGTTGATAGTTGTGTTTTTACTTTTTTCACTTCAACAAAAACATCGTTATCATCGTCATCTTTTACTTGAACTGCCTTATTTTTCTTATTTATCTCCATTACTGGCAGTTTATACGAGAGAGAGAGAGAGAGGTGTTTTTCCACATCATTAGTGAGATGGCACTTTCTGATGCATGAAAATATTCTCTATTTAATATATATCCTTTTATAAAATCTTTATTTACAATACTTGTTGCTTTGAAATATTTGCAGGGTGAATAAAAAACGCTATAATCATCAGGTTTTGTCAAATAATGCTTTTGAGCAGAATATAGAAATAAATTAGCAATATCTCTCATGCTTGCACCATCTTTTGATATTTTGTCGTTTACAAATTCTTTATATGCTAAACTTTCATTATGAGTAGCGTCATTATTATGATTTATTTTTCCAGATAAAGCTTCTTTATAAGGCGGATTTTCGAGCACAATGACGTTGCAATTTGGGTTTTTGACGTAGTCATTTAGTGTTTTTATTGTCTTTTCGTATTCTTTTATCATCTCGTCTTGTTCTGTTTCTTGATAGTCGAACAGATCTTTATCTGTTTTGACTTTTCCCGTTATGAAATGCTCGCTTAGGGCGTCTCCACCTTTTATTATTTGAGTTATAGTAGAGCGTCTTTGTTTCAATATAAAATTACTTGGTGGAATTATAAGTCGTAGTTTTGTATATTGCCCGAATTGATTTTGTTTGTCGCTTTTGTATCTTTCGTTTAGAACTTCCCATTCCCACATCTCAAAAGTAGAGCAGATAGTGTGTGATAGCTCTTCGTCTGTTAAGAATTGCTCTAATCCACCAGTTCCGGCACATCTATCTAATATTATATAATCATTATTTGGGTTTGCTTCTTTTATTCTTTTTATTGCGTCTCGGACCATATCAGTTGATAATTGCACATATGCTTCTGGTGTATAAAATGCTCCTGTTTCTTTTTTTAATTGAATATCATTTATTTTATCAACAAGGTCTGGAAATTGTTCTAATGATTTTTTATTTAATTCTGTTTCATCTTTTGCAAATGGTTTAATGTATTTCAAGACCTCTGGTTTTATCAGTTCGTTGTAAAAATCTTTTTTCTTTGTTTGCTGTTCTTTGTAGAACCTTTCTGCCATTTGAACGACGTTATTTCTGTCAATTTCAACCTTCAAAAATGCTTTACACTCTTTTCTATCCAAAAATTCACTTATTGGTTTATATCCATTGCTACAATCTATGAGTTCCTTTTCTTCAATTCTTGCCCCTATTTGTATGCCATCCTCCTTGTTGTTTATATTGCTTGCTGACGTTTTATAAACTTTGTGTATTTCATTGAAAAAATCTTTGCTATCGTAAATGTATAATTCTTTTTCTTCTAATGGTATAATAACAAATTTTGCTGGCACGTCTTTTGCTTGTAGTCTTAGATGACTTGCATTTTTGATACACTCCTTTAACGCATCTGCTTTCCAGTTTTTTTTCTCTTTGTTTTTCTTAAATTCAAAAAGTATTCCGTTATATTGCCCATCTAAATTTGAATGGATTATAAAGTTCTTTTCATATTTGTTATCTATCAATTTTAATACTGATAAAAATTGTTGTGATAAACTTTTTTCCGTTTCGCTTCCCATAGATCCTTTATTTCTAAATTGAAAACATTTTAAAAGTAAAGATTTTTTCGAAATCTAATTGAGATGAGCGTGTGAGACATATTGATTGTATGGTTGCCGTCTTGTTTGTTAGACTAGTGATGCTACCTGCTGAAATTTTCTGCGATTATTTCGTCTGCTATTGTTTTTATCGTTCTATAATCGTAGTCGGCATACGAGCATACTTCTCTTACGTCGTTTTCGTTTTCTTTTTTTGTGAACCAGTTGTATGCTTCTTTCTTGAATGGTTGATTACGCTTTTTCTTTGATTTTGATTTTAGATCTATAAACGATTGCAACAGAACTGCACGCCAGAGGGCAATCTCACCGCCTATATAGACGTATTCATCGGAGATATAGTCTGCATAATTTCCGTAGTAAGAACAGTTGACGTCTGTTTCTGTTATATGTTCTTTTATATTTTGTGAATATGAAGAATATGACAGTATTTCGCTTTCTAATGTATTCATATGACAAATAATACTTATCTATATAAAATATATAGAAAGATACTTTTATTGCGGAAGGCAACGAGGTGTGTGTTTTGCTTTTTGCAACAATTATTCTTGTTATTTGAAATGAAAACATTTAAAATATTAAGCGTTTTTTTAGTTTGTTGACAATAGCTGTTTGGACTTATTAATTATTGAAAATAAGAATTCAATAGATAATCATTGCAGTAGTATTCTAATATGAATATATTTTCGGATGCGATTTTTCAGAAAATTTCAGATATAGGAAATAGTATACTATTTTTCGATGTGTTATTTTGGACGGATAAAGCATCGATGCCGTTTTTGATTTTTTGGCTATTATTTGCATCTATATATTTTGCTGCAATAACTAATTTTATTAATTTTCGTCGTCTTCCGCAGTCTATTATTTTATTCATCAAGGGCAAGAAGAGGGTAAATAAACAAGAAGGAACCGTTTCGAGTAAGAGTATTGTTTTATCGGCGATAGCCGGTGCGAGTGATATAGGTAGTATTGCCGGATTAGCTGGTGCCGTTGCGATAGGAGGTCCGGGAACTATATTTTGGCTTATTGTTGCGGGTTTTTTGTCGACATCAATTCGATATGCAGAAGTAATGTGCGGTCATAAGTTTCGTAGAAAGGTTTTTTTGAACGGAAAAGCCGTTGGATATGATGGCGGTCCTCAGGTGTATATTTCACGAATTTTTAGTCTTTACGGCATAAAGAAGATTGGCAAAATCGTAGCACTTTCTTATGCACTCATGACGTGTCTTTCTACGTTCTGTTCTTTGCAGGTCAATCAGTCAGTTCAGATTATAACGCATATTTTTCCAGTAATGAAAGATTATACTCCATTAATAGCTTTTTGTGTTGCCTCGATTGTTATTTCAGTTGCTGTAAAGGGGATATCAAGAGTCGCTAAGTTTAATCAAAGAGTTGTGCCATTAGTGATATTGTTGTATGTTTTATCAACGATTGCGATACTTGTAGCTCATAGACATAATATAATGCCGGCTGTGCAGTCTATTTTCTCTGATGCTTTTACCTTTCGTGCAGTGAATGGAGGTATATTAGGATCAATGATAATGGGCGTTCAGAGAGCTTTTTTTTGCAATGAAAGTGGCATGGGCTCTGGGGCAATAATTCACGCAAATTCTTCAAATAAGGATAGCAGAAAGGAGGCTATAATTTCGATGATAACTCCGATCATTTCTGTTGTTGTCGTTTGTTTATGTTCTGGAATGATAGTGCTTGTTTCTAATTCTTATTTAACGGGTTCCAGTGGAACTGATAATATAATTAATGCGTTTATAAGCGTGCATCCAATGATGAAGTATTTAACTTTAATAATTATTCCTATGTTTGGTATAACTACGGCAGTAGCTTGGGCTTATTATGGCACGAAACAATTTGCGAGTCTATTTGGTAAAAAGAGAGTTATAATATATCATACATTATTGTTTGTTTCGTATTTTCTTTGCGGAACTGTCAATGATTTTTCTATAATTCTCGATGTTGCGGATGTGTTAAATTTATCGACAACGATTCCTAATATTATTGCTCTCGTAATGATGTCAAAGATAATCATTAGAGAGACAAGAAAGAGTAAAGAGTAAAAATATTGCTATTATAATTACTTCTCTTTTATACGATTACACACGATAGCTGGCATCGATTCTAGAAGTAAATTTTTCATTAGTTCGCACGAGATGTGCGGACAGAATGGCCCAAGTGCATCGACGATGCTTGCGATTCGTGGAATCAGAGACGACAATATGGAAAAGGCTTTTTGTCTATCATCGTTGTTTCCTTTTATCAAAGTCCATGGAGACGATGAGTCGAATTCTTGGTTTAATAACGTTGATTTTGCAAAAATTTCGTGAATAATATTTGTAAAATTTATATCTCTAATTTCTTTGTCGAAGGTCATTTTCTTGAAATCCTTGTTAATGCTACGACACTCTTCCGGAAAATTTTTGACGAGCATCGACGAAACTCTTTGAACTAGATTTCCTAAGTTATTAACAAGATGCGCGTTAATACATTCAATGAGTCGTTTTCTAGAATAGTCGGCATCGTTGCCGAACGAAGTAGCTGACACCAGGAAGAATCTAAAATAATCTATCGCAACGTCGCGTTGTATACCTAAATCTTCAAGCCACATAATTTCATTGTATGAACTAACGACATTGCCAATTGATTTCGACATTTTTTCGCCATCTTTTACCCACCAACCGTGTGCAAAAATTTGCTTTGGAGAGAGGCGTTTTAGTTCGTCGATATTTATATCTCCATTTTTTTTATAAAAACCATATATGAGTGCTGGCCAGTAAATAGCGTGGAAACGGACAATTTCTTTACCCATTAAATGAATCGGGAAGCCGTTCTCCCAAAACGATTTAAATTCATTGTTGCTATCTTCTGCATTATCGTCGTGCAGTGCCGAAAAGTAATTAAATAGTGCATCGAGCCATACGTAAATAGTATGATTTTTATCAGACGGAACCTCGATACCCCAGTCGAAAACACTCTTCAAACGAGAGATGCATAAATCGTTTAATTTATTGTCATCTCTTGGTTCCAAAAAAGCTAATACTTCCGACAGTGAGCTTTTTGGCGACAAAAGACGTTGCTTGTTGTTTGAATTATTATCATCGTTATTATCTTTTTCATTATCGCCGTTTGCATTATCTTTATACATTCTATATAAAGCTTCTTGAAATTCGGACAGACGAAAGAAATAGCATTCTTCTTCTCTAAACTCAACTTCTGCACCACTTGGAGCTTTTCCATCTATAAGCTCCTTTTCCGTATAAAAACATTCGTCTCTCCAAGAATACCAACCTTTATATGTTCCTTTATAAATCCATCCATTAGCCTCTATTTTTTTCCAAACATTTTGCACGAACTTAACATGCTTTTCGTCCGTCGTTCTTATGAAGCTTGCGTTGTTATTAAAGTTATTTTCTGCTTGAATTAATTTAAAATCTATATACATTTGACGAAATTTCGCAGACACTGCGTCACAAAATTCTTTTGGTGAAACTCCTTTTTTTATTGCACTTTGTTGAACTTTTTGTCCATGCTCATCTGTGCCGGTTAGATATCTTACATTGTATCCATGCTTTTGATAAAGTCTTATAAGAATATCGCACGATAGACTTGTATAAAAATGTCCTATGTGCGGTTCTCCATTGACGTAGTAAATTGGCGTCGTTATATAGATGTCTCTTTTCTCATCATCTTTTTTCATTCAATTAACAATTGAAACATCAATAGCAATTGTATTGCAATATTGAAGCTATTATAATAAATTTCAAAAAATATTTTTGATAAGGTATTGAAATGAGAAAATTTATTCTATATACTATAAAGTTAGTTACAATAAAAGAAAAATAATTTATGCAAGAAGAGAGAGAGAGAGAGAGAGTAATTAATAATAGAAACGATTTTCATTTATACTATTTGTTCTTAGATGAAAGTGCCGGTAGACCCGATAGAAAAAGTGAATATAATTATTATATAATTGCTGGTTTTATAATTGAATATTGCTATGTTGAAGCTTTTGAGAAAGAAGTAAATAAACTAAAAAAAGAGTGTAAGATTGAAGGCGAAATAAAGAACGGGGAAAATAAAAAAAAGACAGAGTTTTATGAAAAATTGAAGGATTTGTTAAATAATTCTTTTAAAGATAAAATAAAATTCGTTGGTTGCCTGTATACTCCAAAAGCAGAAGATTATAAGATTAAATTCAAATTTTCTAAAAAAGAAAATGAGTCGTATTTTATAGCCGAAGAAAACAAAGATTGCTCGTGTTTTTCCAAATGTGTTGATACGGCAAGTTTTTTTTGCACCAGCAAATTGCACGAATTTCAAAAAAAAAGTGAAACACAAAAAAGTGAAACACAAAACAGCGGAATAAAAAAAATATCCACGAGATTTGCAATAATTATGGATGAAAATCGTACAAAAAAGGATAAATCAAAAGAGGCAGATAAGTTAAGAATATCAATTTTGATTGAAAATCATGAAAAAAACAGTAAATACAAAGAATACGGTGGATATGGTCAACTTGTAAAAAGTTTCTGTAGCGTGGCGGATAGCGAACAAAATGTTTGTATCGAAGTTGCCGATTATGTAACGAGGTTGATAAAAAAAGCCAATGGTAATAAGGTAGACTTATCTTCTTATAAAGATTTTTTCCATTACACATGTACGTATAAAAACCTTTCTACCTACAAAAAATGCACTCTTATATCTATATATGACAAAAAAAGTAGAATTCATTAACTAATATTGCAATAAGAAAAGAAATATAGATTATTTTATTAGAGATTATTTATTAGAATTATTCATTCTCGACAACCTTAATTCCAAGATCTTTCAATTGTTGTTCTGATACGTAGTCAGGTGCATTCATAAGAAGATCTTCCGCTTTACCGTTCTTTGGAAAAGCTATAACGTCGCGAATATTGTCAGTTCTCGTCAATAACATCATTATACGATCAACACCTGGTGCAAGACCACCATGTGGTGGAACACCAAACTTGAATGCTTTTATCATACCGCCAAATTTTTCGTCAACTGTCTCTCTTGAATAGCCTGCTATCTTGAAAGATTCATACATTAACTCTATATTTGCATTTCTTATTGCACCACTTGAAAGCTCATATCCATTGCAAACTAGATCGTATTGATTTGCCTCGAGACTCAATAGTTCCTCTTTGCTTGCTTTTTTCAAAAAGTCGACGTCGCATTTTGGCTTCGAGAACGGATTGTGTGAAAAATCGATTTTCTTCTCTTCTTCATTCCACTCGAAATATGGAAAGTCGACTATCCAGCAGAACTCATAGCGATTCTCGTCAATTAGATTTAGTCTCTTTCCTAACTCTTTACGAGCTAATCCGGCAAATTTGTTTGCATTATCTTCTTTGTCGCAAGAGAAGAAAATTGAATTTATTTCATTCTCCTTTCTGCTGTTTTGAAATAGTTTTTTGATCTTTTCTAATCTGTCGTTATCTAAGAACTTTGCAACCGGTCCTTTTGCCTCGCCGTTTTCAAAGACTATATAGCCAAGTCCCTTAGCACCGTTTTTAATTGCAAAATCGATCATTCCGTCGTAGAAACTACGTGATTGTTGTCCTATATTGTTGACAGGAATTCCGCGGACTACGCGTCCTTTATCAATGGCATCCGAAAAGGCCTTAAAGTTGCTTCCTTTGAATATATCCGTTGCATCGACGTTTATTATAGGAATACGGAGATCTGGCTTATCGCTACCATATTTCAGCATTGCATCCTTATATTTAATACGTTTGAAATCGTCGCAAATTACGCTACCCTCCGGGGCGAATTTATTGAAAGTACTTTTCATTATTGGCTCCAGCGTCGATAGTACGTCCTCTTGTTCTACGAATGACATCTCTATGTCTAATTGATAGAACTCTCCCGGCGAACGATCTGCACGAGGATCTTCATCTCTGAAGCATGGAGCGATTTGAAAATACTTATCAAATCCGGCAACCATTAAAAGTTGCTTGAATTGTTGCGGAGCCTGTGGCAAGGCATAAAACTTTCCTTTGTGGAGACGACTTGGGACTAGAAAGTCTCTTGCGCCTTCTGGCGAAGAGGCCGTCAAAATAGGTGTTTGAAATTCTGTAAAACCGATTTTAATCATGCTTTCTCGAAGATAGGAGATTACCTGTGAACGAAGTAGAATCGTTTTATGTAGCTTTTCTTTTCTCAGGTCAAGAAAGCGATACTTTAATCTAACGTCCTCATTACATCCATCGTCTTCATTGACTTGAAATGGCAATGTATCTGCGTTTGATAATATCTCGAATTTGCTAATCAAAACCTCAATATTTCCATTTTTTATATTTGGATTTTTCGTTTCTTCCGATCTTTCAAGTACTTTACCTTCAATACGAATAACACTTTCGTTGTGTGCCCGGGCAAGAACGTCTAAATTGTCAATCTTACACTTCGCCTCGTCTGCAACTATTTGCACGAATCCATAATTATCTCTCAGATCGATGAAGAGAACTCCACCATGATCTCTTTTTGTATCTATCCAACCAGACAAAATGACACTGTCTCCGACATTTTTATCAGATAACTCACCGCAATTATGTGTTCTATAATAATTACTCATGATAGATCACTCATGACAATTCAAAGCAAATAGAGATATTTGTAATTTGCAATGTTTTTATTCTTTCTATTTCGTCAATTTTGACTTGAAGAAAATTTCTTGATAACTCATTTAGAATGCCCTTGGAAACTCTACATTTGTAGACTCTACATTTAGAGACGATACATTTAGAGAGACGATACTTTTCAAAGATTACTTTTAGACGATTTTTCAAAAAACGACTTATATTTCTCTACCGTGAGCTAATTCTGTGATTGTTGTTGCAAAAATTGTTATTACAAAATAATTCGCAAATTATCAGTAGTGCCAGTCCGACGCAAACAGATACATCTGCGACATTGAAGCAAGGCCAATGATAATCATTCAAGTGAACGTCTATGAAGTCTCTTACGCTACCGTAATACAATCTATCAAAAAAATTGCCTAACGCGCCACCTATTGGAAGTGCAATTGAAGTTTTAAAAAGAAACGGATGACTATAATCGTATTTTCTTTTTAACGTATGAAACAAGTACACTGTAATGATGATGTCAAGAATTAGAATGATACAAGTTGTAGTCTTTGCTCCATTTGAAAAGAGTCCGAAACTGACACCATAGTTTCTAACCTTTAGTATATTTAAAAGCGGACATACATAAATATATTCTTCTTGAGAAGAGAATACGATGTGCTTTGTAAATAGGTCAATTAAACATATTATAAAAGCTATTCCTATTGTAAATATAACATCATTTTTTTCTATTTCGAAATATGATTTTATCTTTCTTATAAGAAATTTTTTATTATTCATAGCAATGACAAAACCGCTTCCAAGAATAGACTCGTGAGAAAGCCTTAAAAGCAAATAAAAATTGAAATACTATTTATTGTCGATGTTTTTTTTGTCTTCTTCGTTTCTTCAATCGTTGTTATTAATCTTCGTCGTTGTTAGTATTGTTGTCGGTATTTTCTGCACTACGTATCTTTTTTAGTATATGATTTTCGTAAAAACTATAATATTTATTACCTGATAAGATTATATGATCGATAACGTCTACTGCTATTGCTTGAAATATCTTAACGAATTTATCGGTAACGACGACGTCTTCGCTTGACGGATTCACGTCTCCATTTGGATGATTATGATATAGTATAATACTATGTGTTCCAAGTGCAATGGCTGTTTTTACTATTTCTCTCATCGAGATCAAAACATCCGACGATGTTGCATTTCCGAATTTTTTATCATCAATTATTTTTAATTTACTGTTTAGAAAAATTATATGAAACTCCTCTTCTTTCAAAAGACAGACCGTTGTTTGACAATATTTAATAAGTGCTTCTTCGCTACCAATTATGATATCTTCTTCGTTCTCATACCGATTTTTCTCAGGCGAATCTAGTTCACTTTTTTCATTGAATTCCTGCTTTAATAATTTCTTGCAAAGAGACGATAGTAATATATGCAAATATTTAATGGCACCACTATTAACGCCACAAGAATTTAAACTCTCAACTTGTGCGTTAAATACATTTCTAATTGTTTTAAATTTGTTGATCAAAGTCTTCGCTACTGGCTTTGTGTCTGCTCGTGGAATTATTAGGAATAGTATCAGTTCAAGTAAATCGCAATCACTGACATCGTCCGGTGCTAGTAAAAATCTCTCTCTTGCTCTCTGTCTGTGACCGGCGGATAATTTCTTAGAAATATCTGAATACTTTTCATTATTTTTGTTTTGCTTTCCTCTTTTATCACTTTTGTTTTCATTTTTGTCGATCTGATGAGTATTATCGTTCTGCATAAAATCGTCGATGTCAAAATTGACTAATATGTCATTAATTTTCGACGCATGTTCATTGTTATCGTCGTTATTGCACTTTTCTGCGACGACGGTATTACTCTTTTCTCCTTCTTTCTTTTTTGTAGTTATCTCGTTTAATATATCTTCGAAACCATTGAAGCTCATATATGTGATATAATATCAATTATTTTAAGTGTAAATCTTAATTAAAGATAAATAAACATTATCTATTATGACGCAGGATTAGTCCTTAATTACCTTTGGAACGAAAAAAAAGCGTTCGTCGTGTTCTGTTGCGTTTGCGAATATATCTTCACTTTCATTACAAGGAATATCTTCGTTCATTATCACATTATCGCGTTCATTTATTGTGCCATACATAGGTTCAACTTTTTCGATGCAAACTTGTTGCAAAATGCATTGCCATTTGATGATCTTATCAAGATCGTTAGATATTCCGTTGTCAATTTTATCGAAACCGACGACTTTGAATATGTTCTTTAAATCTTCCTTCATTTTTCGATCCTCAAAGTTATATCTAATTCTAAAACTAGTGCTACTAATTTAAATCTACGATGCCTATTAGCGAAGCTAATATTATCTAAAAACCCAGAATATACCATCAAAACCTAGGCTTTTTATCTTATCAAAAGTCTCAAGTCCTTCCTCTCTTTCAGAGAAGCTACCAACAACGACCTTGTATCTTCCGCCTTCCTCAACGACTATTACATTTTTTATATCATTACTCGATATTGCATTCGCAACTGACTGTGCTGATACTTTATTTGAAAAATTTCCACATTGAATTCTATACTTCTTACTATCAATATCGATAATATTTTGTGGTGCCGACTTTTTCTGAACGACTATATTACTTTTTTGAACGACCATATTACTTTGTTGCTCGTCGTTGACGGTCATACCTTCTCGCACGTCTAATACAGATGGTTGGCTTCTTTTGAACGACCCATTTACACGTCTTGTTAATTCTTTGTCCGTCATGTTATTGACATTTGTTGTATTATTATAATACGCGTCATTTGTTGTAAGATTTTGTAGCAACACATTGCTGTTATTATTGTTTTCATAATTCACATCATACTCTTTGTCGTTGTCGAAGTCATAACCGTTCCTATTTACAGATCGTGAAGACTGCATGACGTGTATTTGCTTATTACTATTGTTTTGATTGTTTCTATCATATGTGCTATTTGTATATCTACTATCTACATACCTACCTTTATCATCTTTGTAGTGATTATTATAGCGATTTTTCCACTTTTGTGACGCTTGTTGAGAATTATCTGGCTCGAACCAAATTTTTCCCTGTGGTTTTGTAAAAACATTGCCACATCCTATTAGCAACAGTAATGGCATAAATTTAACAAAATCTCTCATAGGCAATTCTATTGAATAGATAGAGGCGTATTTTATATTATGCAAGAATTTTATTTCTTAATACAGCATAACGACATAGTTGCATAAATTGTAGTGATAACTGCAATTTGATATGTCGTTAGTCCATGATATATAAATTCTTGATTATTATAAACTACTCACTTTTACTCATAAAGTATTTATGAACTCTAAAAACTCATTTGAAGTGATCGTTGGTGTCGTGGTTTTGTTTTTCAGCGTATTGTTTTTCTCACATCTATTGAAGACGAATAATAGTAAAAAAGAGAGCGTATATAAGGATGTGTTATATGCGAAATTCAATAACATAGAGGGTATAAAGGCAGGTTCGGAGATTAAGGTAGCTGGCGTCCGGGTTGGATATGTTAACGACATTAAACTTGATAGTAATAATTTTAGCGTAAAGGTTAAAATGAATGTTATAGAAAATTTAAATCTTCCTATTGATTCAGTAATCTCCGTTGCAAGTAGCGGTATTTTGGGGGGCAAGTTTCTAGATATAAAACCAGGCACAGAGGATGTGTTCTTGACAAATGGTTCGACTTTCACGTCGACGCTTTCGGCTTTAAATATGGAAGATTTGATTGGAAAAGTCGTCGCGAGCTTTGGAAGTAAGTAAAGTTTAGCGAAAAACAGCAATAGAAATATTACTATTAGTAATTTCGGTGTTTTAGTTTTATACGTGGTAGCGTTGATGGCGTGATTGTGATGTTGTCATAGTCTGAATAGTATTAATAATCGAATTATTGTATATAAAAGTGCTTTTTTGTTCTTTCGATCTTATGGACAATCGTTTTTTTGACGAGACAAAGGTTTTTATGCAAGCCGGTAACGGTGGCAATGGATGTTGTAGTTTTCGACGTGCAAAATATATTCCAAGAGGTGGTCCAGACGGTGGTGACGGTGGTGATGGCGGAGACATTGTGTTGGTGGCACGAGGAAATTTGAATACGTTGTTATACTTTCGCTATAACGTTCATCATTACGCCGAGAACGGTAAGAACGGTGCCGGTTCCAATATGACAGGTTCAAGTGGGGCAAATAAAGAGATTGGCGTTCCAATTGGCACACAAGTATTAGACGAGGAAGGCAAGGTCTTGTTAGCAGATCTGGACAGAGAAGGTAGTTCGTATATCGTGGTTCGTGGTGGCGAAGGAGGTGTCGGTAATATGACTTTCAAAACTTCTGTGAATCGAACGCCCCGTAAGGCAAACCCTGGTAAAGAAGGCGAAAGAGGGTGGTTTACATTAAAGTTGAAGATTTTGTCTGACGTAGGACTCGTTGGAAAGCCAAATACCGGTAAATCTAGTTTAATCTCTGTGTTAACAAACGCAAAGGCACGTGTGGACGATTATCCATTCACAACAACGAAACCGTCGCTCGGAGCACTGAGGAGAGGTAGAGGCAGTATAATAATATGTGATATTCCGGGACTAATTGAAAAAGCTCACGAAGGTGCAGGTCTTGGAGACAAATTTCTGCAACATATAGAGAGATGCAATGTGCTGTTGCATCTGGTAGATGTATCTTTGGATAACTACATAGAGAATTATAAAGTAATAACGAGCGAACTAAAATTATACAATGACGATATTTTAAAGAAACAAATCTTTGTAGTTTTTAACAAGATTGATTTAATAAGTAGCGAAGAACTTAAAAAAAGAGTTTCTAAGTTTAGACGAGCCTTTAAGAAGCTTAAGAAAATAGAGCCAATTTGCATATCGACACATACACATGACGGACTAAGCGAACTCGTTCATTTGCTATTCAATGTCATAAAGAAGAACATCGACTCGTAGTTTATCGCGATTTTTGTTTTCTAGACTCGAATTTTTTAAAATACTATTCACAAACGCATTTATATAAAAACATATTTATATAAATCGTTCTTGTGAATGCACTTAATAGACGAAATCTATTAAAAACAGTAGACGACCTTCCGTCAAAGAAAAATATGTTCTTTATAAGCATGTATACTTTTAGGTAATTATGATAGGTAGCGATGGTTCAATCAATTCATATATATCGTCTTTTGCATCGAAAATGGCTAGTTCGTTCGGTGATGCGATCGGATGTCCAGAACTCAATAGTTTTGGGACGACTATTCTCAAAATTATAAAACTCTTCAAGAATTCCGAAGATGTCGTAGAAACGGAGTTAAAAGATATGTCCTTGCAAACTTCGACTTATAATAAAATAATTCCAGAAGTATTTGGCAAGGTTAGACTCGCTGGCAATATAATATGGGCTTCTGAAATAAAAAAAACAACAATTTATCATCCTCAAAAAACCACAAAGCACGGGACACAGTCTGCATATACAGAGCATTTAATGCGTGGCTCGTTTGCCGTCGCTATTTGCAAAGGCGTTGTCGATGAAATTGAAAATATTTACGCCGACGAAGAGCCATTAAATGTGAAATCTTATAATATAGCAAAGTATTATGGAACGGAAACGCAAATGCCAGATCCGACAATGCAAAGTTATTTAGGAACAGATATACCGGCTTTTCGTGATTTATGCTATGTTGTATTCAAAGATTTTCCAATGGAGGAATTCAGTTATAGAATACCAAATCTCACTTTTGATATTATTAGAAAAAAAGAAATTCGTGAGAAAACCGACATGGAAAATCTTGTGACTGCTATTAATGTAATTCCTGGTAGTGGAGAATTTGTCTACGATACAGAAACACAAAGTCAACTGAATGGCGACTGGATAAATGGAATTTTTTTCGAGACATCAAAAGCTACAGTAATTAATAATCATAGTTCAACGGAATTTACAAACTCTGTCGACAGTCTTGATGATTTACAAATGACGTTTCCAAACTTAGAGTGGGTATCTGTCGTCGTAAGTTGGTTCTGCGATAATCTTGATTGCTCACGAGCTTCTATATATCCTGCTTGCGAAGCTTATGGGAAAATAACAAGACCAGATTACTGGAAAGTTGCCGGCATTACAAGGGAAACGGCACGTTCCGTCGGCAAGGATAAAGACGGTAATCTACGTTACGGTGGTACACCGTCGGATGATAGCGTTATTAGATATATAAAAGAGATAAAAAAACGAGGATTGAAGGTTTGTCTATATCCGATGCTCATGGTCGACGTAGATGAAAAACCTTGGCGTGGACATATAACAGGTCCTGCTGACGCAATTGGTAATTTTTTCACAAAAAAGAATGGCTATAATGATTACATCAAACATTATGTTAATTTGCTAAAAGACGATATAGACGCGGTTATAATAGCATCAGAAATGAAAGGTCTGACAAAAGTACCCGATAGCAATGACGGGTATCCAGCAGTTGACGCATTATGTGATTTATCTACTGAAATAAGAAGCATCGTTGGCAATAATACAAAAATAATATACGCCGCCGATTGGAGTGAGTATCATCACAACGACTACGGTGTTTATAATCTTGACAAATTATGGGCTCATAAAGACATTGATTATATTGGAATCGACGCATATTTCCCACTCACGGACACTTCAGAAACTATTTACGATATAAAAGAAATAGAAAACGGATGGCGAAGCGGGGAAGGTTGGGACTTTTATTACGCTGACGAAAAAAGGACTCAAAAAGAGTCGTTGCTCCCAGAATGGGCTTGGAAAAATGTTGAATTTTTCTGGTCAAATTATCACTATAAGAGCGACGGAACGACGACGGAATGGATTCCAAAAAGCAAAAAAATATGGTTTACTGAATATGGTTTTCCGTCAGTAGACTGTGCAACGAATCAGCCAAACGTATTCTACTCGCAAGGTAGCTACGATTCATCGTTTCCACGTTATTCAAATGGAAGCATAGACTTCAAAATTCAAAGAATTGCAATTACTGCAACTGAAAATGCTTGGCATAACTCGGAATGCGTCGAACGAAAATTTCTCTATACATGGGATGCGAGACCTTCTCCTTATTTTCCAAATCTATCAAGCCTTTGGGGCGACGCTCCATGTTGGAAATATGGACATTTTATGAACGGCAAAAGCGGAACCGCGACAGTAGCAAATATAGTGAATTATTTATGCAAAAAATTAGGTCTCCAAGAAGGAGACTTCGATACTTCTTTAATCAAAAATGAACTAATAGACGGATATATAATAAGTGACAAGAAAGGCGTTCTCAGTCATCTAAAAGTTCTTTCTACCGCCTTCAATTTTGATGCGTATATAGAGAACGGAAAGATCTGCTTCAAATCGTTATCCGATACTCAGAATTATACTATAAGTAAAGACGATTTGATCGTAGACGAACATGGGGAATTAGCTTTCACAACTGAGAACATTAGTAATACAAATATACCATCTTCCGTCGAGTTGCTCTTCATGGACGTGTCAAAGAACTACACAACATCGACTGCAATAGCAAAAGATAACAGCAGAAAAGAACAATCATATAGTACTTCCGTTTCGATACCTATGAATCTCACACAGGCACAAAAAATCGCTTGGAATATATTGTCAAATTTATCTAATCAGCGAATAAGTTATATCATAAAACTCCCAATTACGTACATATACATATCTCCTCTTGATACAATATTCATAGAATTCGAAGGCGAAAAGCATCTAATCCGTGTAGCTGGTATTGAATTAATAAATTCAATAACGTTGCAAATAGTTGGTTTTTCTACGGTTGCAAATGATAACATATTAACAAGTATCAACTATTCGCATATAGACGACGAATCAGATAGGAGTTATACTAGTTATATACCAAAAACAACTTTTAAAGTTTTTGAGCTTTATAATATAAAGAACGATATACCTACAGATACTTTCACGTTGCACTGTGCGGTCTGGTCCGACGATGAAAACTGGGAAGGAGCGACGTTATATTATTCTACCGACAACGAGAAAAATTACAATGTTCTAAACTACGTCAATCGTGAAACGTGCGTGGGGAAATTGTTCGATATCAGCGATATGACAAATAATCATAAGGCTCTAAGTAAGGTTAATAATTTCAGAAAGATTGAAAAGAATATAAGTCAAAATGCTATTAATAGTAATAATAATGAAAGTGTTAGCTTTACGCCAATGGCAGACGGCATGAAAACTGCAAATCTAGTCGATACGCAGACGGTTATTACCGTTTCTTTACTGAATGAAAACGGAAAAATGCAGACAATAAGTGATGAAAAATTCTCTCAGTTAGAGAATATAATGCTAATTGGAAAAGAAATAATCGCCTTTCGGGA
Organism: uncultured Rickettsiales bacterium; assembly: GCA_937906355.1. Lineage (GTDB taxonomy): Bacteria > Pseudomonadota > Alphaproteobacteria > Rickettsiales > Deianiraeaceae > UBA4311. The sequence continues at coordinate 423 of CALCWF010000119.1, read as the reverse complement.
CGTGAAACATATGAAAGACAATATATATCAAATTTCGCATCTTTTACGTGGCAGATTTAATACAGAAGATAATATAGAAGATCACGAAATCGGCGAGACTATCGTGCTTCTTGATTTCGATCTGTATACAATAGATCTACCTATAACTCAGAAGAGCAAGACAATTTACATTAAAGCAGTCTCGAACGGAGATACTTTATTGAATAGTGTGGCTGAAAAAATAACAGCACAAGCACTAAGCGTTATGGACTACGATACAAAAAATTTCGACAAAAAAATAATGACTAACGGCGACATAAAATTATCATTCTCGGCCAGGAAGAACTATAAAGTAGTCAATCAGCGTGGCATATCGTTGCCAAATGTCTCTATGCTGACAATCTTTGACAGAGATAATAACGAAATTCGCAAGATATGTCTACA
>CALCWF010000118.1 GCA_937906355.1 uncultured Rickettsiales bacterium | reverse complement strand
CCAAATTGCTTTTATATTGGTACAGACGAGAACGAGAAGAAAGCTCTCGAAAAAAAGATTGAAGAGTTGAGGGATAGGAATGAAGTTTTACAAGAATTCCTTCAGTTAGAGACCGAATATGTTGACGACGAAGATAAGTATAGACTCACGATTTCGGGAGACATGAAGGAAGGTATTAAGAATACGTGTAGTTTTTTCAAAAAATACAGCTCGCTCGTTAAGAGTTACAAGTATGACGTGTGCGGATTGGAAGGTTTTGATGTATCGAAAGATGGCTATAAATATAATATTGATTGTTATAACGATTTGATGAAAACGTTGCGTAATACAATTGGAGATCTTACAGATAAGAAGTTTCCAGAGTTTAAAAGAAAAATCGAGGCACTTAATAGTATGGATAAAGAAAAGGTTAAGCGTCAATTCGATGAGATTGTTGACATTGTCGAGAGAATTAGAACTTCGTGTAAGAGAGACGAAAAGATTAAGGATGCACTAAAAGATTATAGCACGGCGAATAAACTGATAGAGGAGTTTGAGTTTCCGAAGGCTAAATCGAATAAGTTTCGACAAAACAATATCGAGCAAATTAGTAATGATATAGACGAACAATATACTATTGCTCTATCGAAAATAGATAAGATTAAGAAGAAAATAAGTAATAACGATGTCGTTGACGACGCTTATAAAGCTAAGAAATTCGCAGAATTGGAAGAGAACAAAGAACAACTTAATGAGCTTAAGAATAAGACAAGAGGTGTTTTAAACAATGGTTCTGGCAATCTGAAACAGGCAAAAAAAAGTATCGATAGAATTTTAGCCAATGTCAGAACGGAGATGAGAGATATTAATAAAAGTTTTTCCGATGATTTATTAATGGAGAGTGGTAATATCAAAAAGAAAAACATTAGCAATGACAATAAGAATATAATAGATTCTACAAATAAAAAGATAGCAGATAGATATTCTGACGAGAAAAAAATAGTAGACGATAGAACGAAAGAGCAACGCACTAAAAATGCTACTAACTATATGGGAACCGTCAATATCAAGGATAAACCATCGGGATTGATGTTTGATTATAAGAATAAGGCACTCACTTTTGCAACGGTATTTACCACGGCTTGCAGTTGTGCTACCGGAGTGATAGTATCGCCACTTGCTTTTATACTGATGGGTGTATCTCTTATTACTGGTATGACTGCGATACTCGCACGTAGTAGGATTAATAGCAAAGATAATGATCTGAGTGATATAAAAAAGATGGTAAATATTAATAAAAATGTTTTATGCGATACAACGCGTAATGCGGAAAGTAATACAAGTTCTTTCGTGAAAGAAGACAAGAGGAGAAGGAATATTACAAATTTAAATAACAGCAATATATCTACTTCACCGACGATATAAATTCTAAAAAACCGCTTTTGTCATCCGTATTGACTGTGTCTACGCTGACTGTGCTCTTATTTTTTTACATTGTGGGCACGAAGGGGCTCGAACCCTTGACCAATTGATTAAGAGTCAACTGCTCTACCAACTGAGCTACGTGCCCTACGGTGATAGGGATACGAGATACTATAATAATATGCAAGAAATTTATAATGCTTGTTGATATCGATTGATGTGTCTTTATTGTATTTATATATATTTATATGATGTTATTGATATAATGAGTTTTATTATATTTTGCTTATCTGATATAGTTCTTGCATTTTATATTTTGTATTAATTCAATAGTCAATTTTAATGAAGTTTTTTGTAATTTTATTATGAGTGATACTTTTGAAAACGTCAAAAGAGTTGTCATGGAGCAACTTGGTGTTGAGTCTAGTAAGGTTGAGCTAGGATCATCTTTTATTGGTGATTTGGGTGCTGATAGTTTAGACACGGTAGAGTTAATTATGGCTCTTGAAGAGGAATTCGGTATAGAGATTTCTGATAGCGATGCGGAAAAACTTAAGACAGTTGGCGATGCGGTCACATATATAGATGAACATAGTAGTAAATAGTTTATTTTGAACTTACATATAGCGTTTTCTACGTGCGACGACAAGCGTCATATGTGTTCGTGCCGAACGTAGAATCGTTTGTTCGTCTTTCTCTTGTATTTTAGAGTGTCCGCTTTGAAGGAAGTATACTTGAACGGCTGATCTGTGGAGGTTGATGCCGTTTTTTAGTTTTTCAATTATCGTATATCTTTACGATGAGTATAGTGTTGTTGAAATCAACT
>CALCWF010000117.1 GCA_937906355.1 uncultured Rickettsiales bacterium | reverse complement strand
TACATTGAACATCTCCGCAAACACCGAACCGTATCGTATGGCTCGATGACGATAAACAAATTATCGCTTAGAGAACTGCTCTTTCTTACGTGCCTTTTTGAGACCGGCTTTCTTTTGCTCAACGGCTCTCGCGTCACGAGTCAAGAAACTGCTCTTTCTTAATTTCTTACAATACTCATCGGAGAGTATAGCGAGACACTTCGATAATCCTAATTTCACAGAATCCGCTTGTCCAGTCTTTCCACCACCGGACACAACCGCCTCAACCGTATAGCCAGACTCAATGCCTAATAACACGAACGGTGAATACACAGCAATCCGATTCATAGACTTTGAGAAAAATTTGCTATAATCTATTCCATTAACGAGAATCGTATTCTTACCATCACTTTCGAATAACGCGACCTTAGCGACCGAGGTCTTACGTTTACCTACCGCTCTTACTTTACCATCACGAACCTCACCTAAACGACTCGTCGACTCGTTAGTTTTTGCAACTATTTTTTTAACACATTTAACTCTTATGTCAGTAACCTTATTTTGCTTTTTCGACAAATTACTACCGCCATTCGCACTACTCTTGTCGGTGACAACTGCATCTTGCTTATTTTCTTTGTTTACCTTGTTGACCTCATGCCTCAGTTTTTTGGTCGCGACTTTCTCTGTATAAGAAACGACCCTTTTTTTACTCCCGCCGACTTTAGCTTTACTCTCACTATCAACTTCGACTTTCTTAACCATATAATATCAAAAAATACAACATCAAAATAACATCAACGATAACAATAACATCAACGAATTAACGGACAATGTTTTTTCTATTCATAGACGCGAAATCGACGACAACAGGATTTTGAGCGACATTCCCATGGTCGGCACCCGCATACAAATACAAATTTTTCGAAACAGCTTTATAACTCATCCTGCAACGCCCTATCATCCTCTCGACGGTAACACGTAACAAATCACATGGTCTTTTACCTTCACGAACTTCGTGTGCCGTTCTCACTCTCACGTTTCCAACATATTGACTATGATCGCGATACAACTTACTATTCTCCTTCTTGCCCGTAAACTTAATCTTATCACAATTAATAACAACTATCTTATCACCATCATCCGTATGAGGTGTATATGTGGACAAATGCTTACCACGTAATCTATGCACTATATAAGCCCCCAGACGCCCAACAACGGCATCTTTTGCATCAATCAATATCCACTTTTTCTTCACATCTTTATGTGAAGTCGAAATCGTCACATTCCTCGTTATCTTAGCCTTAACAACGCCAATATTCTTATTCACATTTGTATCCTTATCGTTACGGTTCTTATCGGGAGTTATATTCGCCCTTTTACTCGCTACATTACTTACAGACTTTTTGACTTGTTCGTCCTTCGCCTTTACAGCTTCAGATACAACTTTCTTCTCAGAACCAGCGTCTACATTCTTCTTGCTACCACTATCCACTTTACTCTTAACCTTTGTCTCGCTATTACTCCCAGCTCCCTTACTATCGAGCTTCTTTTTTGTATCACTGCTATCTTTTTCTTTACTCATACAAACTATTTCCTTCTAATATTAAGCTTTTTCACGACATCGTTATATTCTTTCTCATTCTTACGCTTAAGATACTCCATCATTTTCCTACGTTTCGCGACTAGCACAAGCAAAGCATATCTCGCCACCTTGTCATTGTGATTAATCTTAACATGCTCTGTTAAATACAAAATCCTCTCTGTTAGCAGGGCAATTTGCACGTTTGACGAGCCGGTATCCACGGCATTTATACCAAATTGCTTTATTATTCGTTGTTTACTTTCCAAGTACGTTTCTACTGACATAACAAATCACTTCTGTCTGTCGCTGAAATAAAAGTCAAGATTTTAATTCACTCATTTCGCTTGTGTCATAACTAATCATTTTGCTATTTCAACTTTCACGACAGATTCTATCGAAGATATTAGCAAACCATATTAGTAAATCAGTGATACATAGCACATTCCTCACTTTACAACGTGCTTACTACATAGTAATTTAGTTCCAAAACTACTTTGCATGTTGATATTAGCTCGTGCAGTAATCGAAAATCATACTCCACAACAAATCATCGTCAAACGACAACTAACAAACGACGACAATGATTTATCAAAATAACAGAAATAACGTCTTACATCGAAGGTCGTCCTTGACGTTATGTTAATAATTGTATTTTAATTTCTAATGATATCATCAATACGCAATAGTTATTATTTTTCAAAAGTATTATTAACTAATCTCTATGTCTATCACGAAAATCAAAATTGGTAGTTTTTCGTTCGATACTCCTGTTTTTCCAGCCCCAATGTGCGGGATAACAGACGTGCCCTTTAGAGCTATGTTATCAAAGTTCGGAACACCGGTCCTATATAGCGAGATGCTGGCGTCGCATGCCACAATTCTAGATTACAGAAACGAGTATGTCAAAAAAACGACACTGAAAGAAAAAAACAAAATACCATTCATAATCCAAATTGCCGGTTGCACACCTGATGTAATGTCAGAAGCTACAAAAGTAGCGATAGATCGAGGAGCTGATATAGTAGATATAAATTTTGGCTGTCCCGTCAAAAAAGTTGTCAATAGTTACGCAGGTTCGGCACTGATGAAAGACGAAAAATTATCAGCAGATATAATAAAATCAGTCGTAAAAACTGCTACAATCGTAAATAAAACACCAGTGACGGTAAAGATGAGAATGGGATGGGACGACGCACATTTAAACGCCGGAAATATAGTCAAAATAGCCGAATCTGAAGGGGTTCAGATGACGACGATCCATTGTCGCACAAGAAAACAAATGTATTCCGGAAAAGCTGACTGGAAGTTTGCAAAAACTATAAAAGAAATAGCAAAAATTCCTATTTTAGTAAACGGTGATATAAATCTACAAAACATAGATACGGCTATCGACCAGTCTAGTGCAAACGGAGTAATGATAGGAAGAGCGTTATACGGTAAGCCTTGGCTCATAGCTGATTGCATGTCGCACTTAGAAAATAGCTTCGCTTATGATGACAAAAAAAACAACGACGCCAACTATCGCGAGAATAAAAACAACGACAACGCAAAATATAACAGCACAATTAATGATACCAATAATAAAAGTAGTTTCAAAACGCACAAACCAGAAGATCTATGGAACGACTGCATAAAAGAACATATGCTACGAATATTCGATTTTTATCCAAGAAACAACGCAATCGGATTTGCTATTAAAAATCTATACTTCTACTCACAGGGTATTCCAAATAGTGCTGATTTTAGGAGTAAACTATCGAAATGTAATGAGAAAAATGAGATTCTTAACATTGCTGAGAGTTTTTTTTAGGCACTCAACGATTGATTTGAAAACAACAAACAAGAACCATCATAGTGCTTCAACTCTTCGCAACTCTATCGTATACATGTGCTACAATTATATCACATAAATATCACTCTTGTATCAATAAAATCACATTATTATACGTCGCTATCTATGTAAGCCGTATTTTATATCGTCCGTAGACATAGAACTAGAACCTCCCTCTATATCTCTTCTTTTTAAGACTGGAAATTTAATTATTTTTTCGCTGAAATTCTTCTTTTTGAATTTTAAATTATCAACCCTTGCCTCACTATCATTGTCTGTTGACAGATACTCACTACTTTTATCTTTCATATAAATTATAAATTATTTTACATAAAATATATGTTCTGTCAATGATGATACGTAAATAAAAAAAATAAAAAAACTCGCAAAAGTAAAACGATTTGCTATCGTCTAACAAACAGATCACGATCGCTCTCTTACAATATACGTAAAAAGTCTAATTCGAACAAGCACATTGCAACAAGCCAGCACGTCTATTTGATATCCCTGATTTATTTCGTTGATTTATTTCGCCAATAACAGTCACTCTTCGTTCCGCTTCCGCTTATGCTGATTTAAATAAATTTCTTAATTTTCTTACTTATTCTGCTGGCTTCACGACCAACCTTCTCAATCTTCTTGTCAGCTTCATACGCTTTAACGTCTGACTTTATGATCTGTAACGTCTTCGATAGATTGTCAGACACGCTTTCTATGTATGAGATGCTATCTTTTATATCATCCAACTTCTTGCTTATACTCGTGGCACTCGAA
>CALCWF010000116.1 GCA_937906355.1 uncultured Rickettsiales bacterium | reverse complement strand
CTTGAACCCGCAAGACCTATTCAGTCGCTAGGACCTAAACCTAGTGCGTCTACCAGTTCCGCCACAATCGCTTTTACTTGGAGTAGTATACGATAAGTTAAAAGTAAAGTTCTAAATTTTGCTTTTATTAATCATTAATAGCAGTTCTGTATATAATATATATGTGAGTATTTGAATGACGAGTATTGAATATATGGAACGAAAATTGAGAGAATTTGACGTTATTATTTCAAACGCGTTCTTGTAAATTAATAATTTTTATTTTTGTCTACTTTGAATAGATATGAAGATCGAGAACAATGTTGTATGTATAAAATGGGGTACGAAATTTAGTGCAGAATATGTAAATAGACTCTACGGAATGGTAGAGAGCAATTTAACGATACCACATCGCTTTGTTTGCTTTACGGACGACAAATGCGGTCTTCAAAGCGGTATCGAGGTATTCCCTTTGCCACCGATAAAATTTGAGAACGGTCCAGAGAGAGGGTGGAGAAAGTTAAGTGTTTTTAATAGACAACTTGCTGATTTAGAAGGGCAGATATTGTGTCTTGATGTTGATGTTGTAATTATTAATAATATAAATTATCTTTTCGAAGAGAGCGGTGCTTTTAGAATTATAAAAGACTGGGGATATCCAAAGGATAGCTATGTTGGCAATTCCGGCTGTTATCGTTTTGTCGCCGGAGCTCATTCTGATGTGGTTGAGTATTTTGAGAAGAATTTTCAAACAATAAAGCAACAGTTTAGAAACGAAGAAGAGTATTTGAGTTGGAAAATGAAGGAGAAAGGTATATTGCAGTATTGGAGACCGAATACCGCAATAAGCTTTAAGCATGGTTGTATGAGTGCGTTTCCACTGAACCTATTTATGACTCCTAAACAACCGACTGATGATAAAAAGATATTGATATTCCACGGCAATCCATTACCACAAGAAGCGATAGAAGGATATTTTTCATTGAGGAGACCGCAGAGAATTTGTCGTAAAACACCTTGGCTTGAAAAATTTTGGAGAGTTTGAGATGAAAATTAAGTAAGCAAGGTCAAGTGTGAAACGTTTTGACGATTGATTCCAGTAATTCTTGCGGTTATTGTATTTGATTCCGTTTTGTTATTCTATTTTGCAAAATCATAGTATTGCAAAGTTGTTATAGACGTCGATATGAATGTTTTGATTCGTTTGACGTGTTATCGATAATTAGACCGATAGTAGCTTGCTTTTCGCACACTCTGCGACGCTTTTAATACGTAGATCTTGGTCTATTATATTTATCATCTTGCTATATTGCAATAATGCTGGGTTTCTGCACGTCGCGACGACTTTAAATAGTTTATTTTTATATTCACTTGTTATGTTAGCTATTATATTATCACAAGCACCCATTGCACCGTTGAAAACACCGCAGTTTAATGCGTCATAGCGATTTGTAGCGAAGATATCTCGTGTTGGCTTAATGGCTATTTCCGGATACTCGGACATTTGACTATGAATTGCTGTTGAAAGAATATCTATTCCAGGATAGACTACATAACCACAGAAGGTATTATTTACGCATGTTCCGATATTTACTAGGACGTCGAAGTTTACAAAAACGATATTACTTCCATACATTTTGCAACTAGCGTAGCATCCGGCATATATATCAACAGGCACATCTTGTAAGTTTATATCTCCACATTCTAACGGAATGTCATCGTTGTTTATTATGATTGGCTCAATTTTAATATATTTTTTGAAAAAGTCGCTGACTATATATGTGAACTTAGGAACGGTGCTTAGTATCGCGGCATGCGTAATTGTAGTTTTATTGATTTGTAGATATTCAAATACGTTTTTAATTTCAGCGGTATATTGATCGTCAGTTTTCTTATTTTGAGTCGATATACTGAAACGTGATACAATCTTGGCCTTGTCGTCGAGGACGGCAAACTCTATCTCAAATCCACTAATATTAACTGCTACGAACATATGATGCACTATACATAATTCTTTTTAAAAGTAAAGTATGCAGGCGTTTAAGTTTATTCATATCATGAAAGTCTATTGTATTTTATTTTTTAATTTCATGCATGCAGTGTATGGTGTCAATGAATGAAGATGTTGTAAGGACAAAAATGTCAAAACAACTTGGTTTTGCTGAAATTCCAGTTGTTAATGGTGGAACTGATTTACAACAAGGAGTTGGGCAACAAACTACATTTAAAATGCTTGGTTTTGATTGTAAAGATTCTAATTATAGACCAGATGGTTGGTATTTACCAAAAGATACAAATGAAATTGCTATTATATGTGAAGCAAAATCAAGCGATAAAGATATTACAAATAGTATAGAATGCGATAAACAAATAGAAAAATATATTGCAGTTGTTAAAACAAAATATAAAAATGTAGTTGGAATCCTCTACAATGGAGAAGATGTAAATGTCTACAAAAACTCTCTCTCTCTCTCTCTGACGAGCGAATTGAAAAATAAAGAATACTATATTAAGTTAATAAAAGACAAAGAACAAATCGACAAACCAAAGATTTATCGTTTAACAAAAACGATAAACGATACTTTACATATTGAGTTAAATATAAAAAACCTATATCACAGAATGATTTTTACCGCTACAAGTATTGTTGCTATTTATTTTGACAATGATGGATGTTTGAAAAAACTTAAAAATATACCTTCTTATGAAGTTTTTAAGCGAACAATAAGTGAATTCTTGAAGGAAAAATTTAAAAAAGACAATGAAAGATTTGAAAAAATAGAAAATTTATTAGAAGTTTTTGATGGTATAAAACCAAATATAGATAACTGTATCTCCTGTGGAACACAAAATAACATAGTAACAATATCAAGTTATAAAGGTGGCCTTTTATGTAAAGATTGCATATCAAACGAAAAAATTTATAACATAAAAACAATAAAACTAATAAGGATGTTTTATTATGTTGATCTAAATAAAATAACAAAATTAGATATAAGTCCTAACATAAAAAAAGAACTAAATCTATTCATAAACGATTACTATGATAGATATTCGGGACTATATTTAAAAAGTAAAACTTTCTTAGAAGAATTTAAATCTTTAAAAGAGATATAAATCTCTTTTTTTTTGTTTAAAAAAACAAAGTCCAAAACAACAAAAATAAAAACAATAAATATTCAATAAGTAAAATTAAAACATTATAAAAACAAGGAATAAACAAACTTATAATTAACTGATAAAAAGTAATAATTGGTAAAACTATACAAAAGCAAATCGCCGCATATAATTTTAAACCAACACAACTTCTAATAAACCTACAAAAATTATGTCTCAAAACAAATCACCTATAATAATTTATGTATAAAAAAAGAA
>CALCWF010000115.1 GCA_937906355.1 uncultured Rickettsiales bacterium | reverse complement strand
TAGTAATTTAAATAATAATTTGTTAAATCCTTTAATAAATAATAATTTACAAAATTTACAAAATAATTTACAAAATATACAAAATATTAATAAAAATTACTAATAAAAATTACGCTATCAACAAAAATGGTATATTCGAGGAATATACTTGCTACGACCGAACTAAACCAAATGGTGTAAAAGAAACGTTCATCAGGTTCGAGAATACAAAAGAAGAAATAATGATAAATGCCAGCAATCCGACAATACTTTCCGCGAAAAAAAACGTCCAAGGTGGTAAACAATATATTACATTCTCACTATTCGATAAAAACAACAAACAATTAGGAAACACGGCACGATACGACATGAACGGCAACCTCGTAAATGTGATATCTAAAATTGATGACAATAATAGCGTCGGAGTCTACTATACACAAAATGGACACGAAATAGCCAGCGATAATCAACACGGAAATCTGGTAGAAAAACAAAACGAAAACGACAAGCTATGTCTATACTTCTCTCACTACGACGACAAAAAAGCTCAAGGCGACAAACGCGATGATTTCCGCGAAAACTGTTTAAAAACGTACGAATGCAGTATACACGCAGATACAACCGGTATAATAGATACAAAAAACGGACAACACGAATACAAACAAGCATGTGATGTTGCCATCGCACAACTAGGTGTGCCACCTAACGTTACCAACATAAACAACTTCAAAACGTTAGATGTCTTCATAGACGACCACGGCACGGAAATAAAGGATCATAATGGGAAAATATTAGACTACAAATGCTCAAAAGCACGTATAGGAGAGATAGTCGATACAATATCTAACACGATAAACAAGACGCCAAATTTGAAAAAAATCAATTTAAACGTTCTATGCTGTCACGGAACCACAAAAGGAGAAGACGATATAGAACTTAAAGATTGTATAAATCAAAAATTATCAACACAGCTACAAAGCAAAGGAATATCGCTACTCATGGCACGTGCACAACAACAAGATATCGTAATGGCAAATTCTCATGAAATACGATTATCTGTGCAAACAAATGGTGTTAGCAGTGCACCTATGGTATTCAACGATATTTCGGTGCAAACGGAACATCCATTCATATGCGAATCATTTAACGCATCAACAAAGCAATGGACGACGACAGATATAAAACAAATGGATAGCCACGAAAACTATATAATCTCAAAGAGAAATCAGCAGTCTAGAATAAATAATGAAAACCAACATCAAGCATCAAACCACGCACAAAGCACAGACAGAACCAACAAAATTCCAGAAAAAGAAAAAAAAGTAGTAGAGCACTCGAATGAAAGTAGTTCTAACAAAAATTATGACATTCAAGATTTTCGTATTCGAAATACTCCGCATCAACAAAAACGAAAGAACAATAACACCTTCGGTAGTATAACTGGTATCGCCAGTGATAAAAACATCAATAACAATAAAACTCGAAACAATAATACAACAGACAAAAACAACAAAAGTGTAAACGCAAATAATAACGACGACACGAAAAACAACGTTCACGATAATACGGTAAATACACCATCAAACAAAAACAAAGAACAAGATAAAGAGAAAGAAAAAGAAAATGATAAAGACAAAATTAATGATAAAGACAAAATTAAAGAAGAAAATAAAGATAAAGATAAAGATATAGAAAAAGATGGAAATAAGGATAAAGAAAAAGAAAAAGATAAAGGAGAAAATAAAGAAAAAGGAAAAGAAAA